>NZ_WLZY01000001.1:900000-1024999 GCF_010122465.1 Phytoactinopolyspora mesophila
TCGGACCGGACCTCGGCACACCGCTGCCGGAGGACTCATGGGTCCTTCCGATCACCGATACGCTCGCACTCCCCCGCACAGCAGACCCGCTTGGACAAACGATGCTGCGCGAGTCGATCAGATTGGCGTTCGTCGCGGCACTTCAACTGCTCCCGCCGCGCCAGCGTGCCGTGCTGATCCTCCGCGACGTCCTGAGCTATGCGGCCAGCGAGGTGGCCGGCATCCTCGAGACAACCACCGCCTCCGTCAACAGCGCCCTTCAGCGTGCGCGGGCGACCCTTGCGGACAGCCAACCGGGTTCTGCCCGCCTCGACCCGGCGTCGGAGGACTTGCTCACCCGCTACTGCGAGGCGTTCGAGAACGACGACATCGACGCTCTGGTCGCCCTCCTCCACGAAGACGGCACCACCTCGATGCCCCCGTACCCGTGGTGGCTGCGTGGTCGCGCCGCTATCGAAGCGGCGTTGCGAGCCGCGGGCAATCCCTGCGCGGGATCGCGCCTGGTGCCGGTTCGGGCGAACGGAACCACCGCTGTCGCCCAGTACTCACCGGACGGTGAAGGTCACCTGCGCCCGTTCGGGCTCACCGTCATCGAGTGGCTCGACGGAAAGGCCTTTGCGCAGACGACGTTCTTGGTGGAGGCGCCGAGGTTGTTCCGGATGTTCGGGCTGACCGATGAGTTCCATGGCGCTGCCTCGTATACCTCAACATGAGCGATTACATCCGTATTGGTGAAGTCAATCTTTGGTACGACGAGAAGGGCGCCGGATCACCCGTCGTCCTGATGCACGGCGGCTTCAGCGACTCCCGCGACTTCGCCGGCAATCTGGACACCCTTTCATCGCGTCACCGGCTGCTGCTTCCTGAACGCAGGGGGCACGGACACACCGCTGACGTTGCGGGCCCGATCACGATCGAGAACATGGCAGCGGACATGACCGGCTTTGTCGAGCGGGTCGTCGGCGGGCCGGCCGCGCTAGTCGGCTACAGCGCCGGAGCCAGCGTGGCGCTGTGGTTCGCTACGCAGCGGCCCGATCTTGTCTCGGACCTCGTGCTGATCAGCGGCGCCTTCGATCCGGCCGGTCTCATCATGCGACCGGACGCCGAAGGCGAATGGCCCCCGCAGGTGGTTGCCGCCTACGCAGAGGTGTCGCCGGACGGCGGGGATCATTTCCCTGTCATCGCGCGCAAAATCGCCGACTCGGTCGATCAGGGTTCCCCGCTCACGGCCGACGACCTTGGTCGCGTTGGCTGCCCGGCATTGGTCGTCGCGGCCGATGACGACATCGTGACCTTGGAGCACACCGTCGAGCTGTATCGGGCGCTTCCCGACGGCTATCTCGCGATCGTCCCCGGCTCATCGCACCTGCTGCTGCACGAGCATCCCGACCATTGCACACAGCTCATCGGCGCTTTCCTCGCCGGACATCGAGGACCACGTCTGATGCCCATGGCCCGCGGTGGCGCGCCCGCTGCCTGGGATGACGACGGCCGTCCGCTCGACTGACAACGCAGCGTAGCGGCCCCGCTCCTCGGCGGGGCCGTCGGCTGGGTCGCTGGCGCTCCTCCCCTCGACCGGCATCTGGTGTGTCATCTTCATGCGTCGGTGTTTACAGATGTCATACACTGGTGGGGTGGCCGACGACGCCTACAACTTCACCGACCAGACATACGAGTACCTGGCCAAAGCCGGGATGGCGCCGCTCGCGGTAACGGACGTGCTGCACGGTTCGCCCACAGTGCGTCGTCACATTGGTTCGTCCCTGCAGATAGCTGGCCAGGACCGCACAGGTGTCTGGCTCGTGGTGGCACTAGTCGAAGGCGCCAACGACGACGAGTACACGGTGACCGGCGCCCGGTACCTCGATGACAGCGAGCTCGAGATCATCACTCGCCTCATCGGCAAGGAGGAGCGATGAACAGGTTCGACAAAGCCAACGCGGAACTGGAAGACCGCAGCTGGTCCACCGCCGAGGTTCATAAACGCCCGCCGAAGGCCAGCGTGGTCCACTCGGTTCGCATGCCGCGAGATTTGACCGAGCGGCTGCTCGTGGAGGCTCAGCGACGAGGCGTCACGCCCAGCGAGGTCATCCGCGACCTCGTCGATGCGGGGTTGTCCTCCGCCGAACGCTCGCCAACCGTCCGCCTGGTTGACGTGCACCGCGCGATCGACTCGCTCACGCAGAAGACCGCCTGACGTACGACTACGCCGCCGGGCCGGGCGCCCCTACCGCCAGTCCTCCGGGAGTTCCATCGCCACGAGAAGCATCTCGGCATCCTCGATATGTGACGACGAGCGCTGACGAGTCTGACCGACTGCATAGAGCCGCCCGTCCTCGACGGCGACCTTGGTCACGTGCGCCATCGCCGTCGCCGCCTGGCCATCATGAACCACGACGGCCACATCGCCGTAGTGACTACGGTCGTGGTCATGTTCGAGCGAGCCATCGGCCCGCGGACTGCGGCCGATTTTGGCGGCGAGCTCCTCCGCTCCGTCGCTGAAGTCACCTGACCACTCAAACGCGTCGACGGCTACCGGCTGATCGCTGAGCGCGCTGTCTACACCTACGAAGACGTCCCCCGAGGTGTCCATATCCGCATACGCCCACGCACCACCGAACTCCTGGGCGTCACGGTCATCAGCGAACGGCCCGTCCGGATGCCCGCGCTCCCCGGCGCCGACGACCCCAGCCACCGAGCCGTCGTTATCCACGTGCAGGATTCCTTCGGAACTACCCAGATATAGCCCGGACTCGCCCGCCGCGAGCGCGCCTCCGCCTCCCGTGCGCCGCAGCGGCAAATCGACCGCCGCCATGCCATCCGGCGGTGACTCCTGCCAGGCCATCAGCTCTTGACCGCGATGGTCGGTCTCCGACGCCCCGGCCACGTGCTCGACGTGGCCGTCGACGAGACGGTTGACCCGGACCAGCGCAGGCTCCCCACCGTCCGGGCCCGTTCCGAGGAAACTCTCCGCCCAGATCAGGAATCCCTCGGCATCGACGGCGAGACCCTGGATCGTGGCATCGACGACGAGCGCATCCGAATTCTCGGCCGCGCTGGTGCCAGCGCTGACGATGATGGGTTCGAGTGGGTCCGTGTCGAGGCGACGGATCTCGCTCTCGGAGGCGGCGTACACCTGCCCTTCCGGCCCGGCGGCCAGATACTGGGCCGAGGAGAAATCCAGCGGCATGTGTGACACGGATCCGTCGGCAGCGGCCGTCACGAGGCGTTTGTCTCCGTGCTCGTCGCTGGCCAGCAGATATACCGTGCCGTCGGCGACAACCAGGTCTGCGGCGTATCCCGGGAGGCTGACCTCGTCCCGAGTCGCACCCTGCGGATCGTCGCCTCCACCGGCCACCAGTTCCAGCTCGGGCGTGTCATCACCGAAGAGGCCACATCCGGCCAGCATCGCGGGCAAGGTGATCGCGATGATCGCAAGCGCCCGTGGGCCCAACCGTCGATTCATGGTGGCAAAGTCTCGCATATACGGTTGACAGCTGGTCATCACCTGTTCAAGGCTCCGCGGCATCCCGCTCGGTTCGGCTCAGATCGCCTCCACCGCGGCGGCTACCTACAGCAATTGATGCTCGTCATAGGGGCGGGCAATGAGCTGGAGACCGAACATCCGCCACGGCCGGGGCGCAGGGTGTCCAGATGCTCGTCGAGGTCATGAACGGCGAGACCCCGCAGAGCATCCGGCTGAAGCCCGAGCTCAGAATTCGCGAATCCAGCATCGGTACCCGGCCGCCACACGGCTGACCCTGCTCGGGCGACCCGTTGGACTCCGCGACCTCGTTACCGACACCCCCGGGCCTGTTCTCACCACCACAGATGCCATGATCGTCCGGTAGGTACCCGATGCCATTCACAGGACGAGGCCAGGAGGAACGGACCTATGAGCGCGGAGACCACCACAGCCGCGACGCTGATCGAGCAAATCCGCGCCGAACTGGCTCCCATCGAGGAGCAGCTCGCCGGTCATGGCTTCGTGACGGCGCTGGCCGCAGGCGACGTTCCCAGCTCCGCCCTCGAGCAATTCGCCGGCGAGCAGCATTGGATCATCTCCAGCGACCGCCGCAGTTTCGCGCACCTGGCCGCACGCTACGCCGACGAGCCGGGCGGGGACCTCTTCCTCACCCTGGCCCAGGGTGAGGGCGTCGCGCTGGGCCACCTGCGCGATTTCGCCCGCTGGTTGCGGATCGATCCGGACGTGCTGACCAGCACCGCGCCAACCCCTGGCGCGCACGCCTACACCGCCTATGTCTCTTGGCTGGCACTCAACGGCTCCGCCACCGACGTCGCCGCGGCGTTCCTGGCGAACCTGGCCGCCTGGGGTACCAACTGCGGCCGGGCGGCCCAGGCGCTGCGCTCTAACTACGGAGCCGACGACGACGCCGTGGCCTTTTTCGACTTCTTCGCCACCCCCGCGCCGGGCTTCGAAGACCAGGCGCTGGCCGTGATCGACCACGGACTGCGCCGCGGTGACTCACCGTCGCGTGCGCTCTCGGCCGCCCGGCTGCTCCAGGCTTACGAGCTGATGTTCTGGGACGCTATGTCGGCCGCAGCGGCGGAGGCGTGACGTGCCTGACCTCGTCACGCTCGCCAATATCCGGGCCGCACAAGAACGCCTCGCCGGTGTCGCGGTTCACACGCCCCTGCTGCCGTGTATCTGGGCGCCCGGTGATGGCGATCTGCTGCTCAAACCGGAGTCACTGCAACCGATCGGCGCTTTCAAGATTCGCGGCGCGTACAACAAGATCGCCGCGCTGACGGCGCAGGAGCGCGAGCGCGGTCTCGTCGCCAGTTCCAGCGGCAACCACGCGCAGGCTGTCGCCTACGCCGCCCGGTTGTTCGGCGCCCGGGCCACCATCGTCATTCCGGATGCCGCGCCGCAACACAAGGTCGCTGCCACGAAGGCGCTCGGCGCCGACGTCGTCCTCGTGCCGCCCGCGGAGCGCGACGTCGCCGCCCGTCAGCTGGTCAAGGAACACGGCCAGATTCTCGTTCCGCCCTACGACGATCCCGAGATCATCGCTGGGCAGGGCACCGTCGGGGCGGAGATCGCTGACGACATCGCAGCGGCCGGCCTGCCGGCAGCGGATCTGGTTCTGGTACCGGTCAGCGGCGGCGGGCTTATCTCGGGGGTGGCCACCGCGATCAAGTCGCTGAGCCCGTCGACCCGCGTCGTCGGCGTCGAGCCCGAACTGGCCGGCGACGCAGCCGAAAGCTTCGCCGGCGGCCAGCGGGTCGAATGGACCCCGGAACAGACGTACCGGACCATCGCCGACGGGCTGCGCACCACGTCGGTGGGTGTACACCCGTGGGAGCACATCCAGGCCCACGTCGACGACATCATCACCGTGAGTGAGGACCAGATCCGGGCGGCTATGCAGGTTCTCGCCGTGCGTGCGAACGTCGTCGCTGAGCCGAGCGGAGCGGCCGCAACCGCTGCGTACATGTTCGCGCGCGAGCAGTTGCCGCCCGCGGCTACGACGGTAGCGGTGGTCAGCGGCGGCAACGTGGACCCAGCTCTGCTCGCCGATGTGCTCGGCCAGCACTACTAGCGGGTGTAGGCGTCAGCCAGCTCGGACAGCACCTGCGAGCAGCCGGCGTCGACCTTCAAGGTGGCGAAATCGTCGCCTCGGGTCCAGCCCCGGTTGAGGATCACCACAGGCTGGCCCGACTTCGCGGCGTGGCGCACGAAACGCAGCCCGGACATCACACTCAGCGAAGAGCCCGCTACCAGCAGCGCGGTGGCTTCGTCGACCAGGTCGAAGGCTTCCAGCACCCGATTCTTGGGGACGTTCTCGCCGAAGTACACGATGTCGGGTTTGAGGACTCCGCCGCAGAACTCGCAGTCGGCCATGCGGAAATGCTCAGTTGAGGCGACGACGGCGTCCGCGTCGGGCGCGATCTCGACGTCGTCAACGCCATCGGTGAAGTGTGGATTGAGCCTGGCCAGGCGTTCGGCGAGGTGCGCGCGGCTGATCACGGTGCGGCAGGACAAGCAGATAACACGGTCGAAGCGGCCGTGCAGGTCGATGACACGGCGACTTCCGGCGGCGTCGTGCAGGGTGTCGACGTTCTGGGTGATGACACCGGCGACGACGCCATCGCCCTCCATCCGCGCCAGCGACAGGTGACCTGGGTTTGGGCGGACGTCGGCCATATGCCGCCAGCCCACGTGGTTGCGGGCCCAATAGTGTCGGCGGAACCGGATGTCACCGACGAACTGCTGATACGTCATCGGCTTGCGGGGCGGCGAATCCGGGCCGCGGTAGTCCGGGATCCCCGAGTCGGTGGAGATCCCGGCGCCGGTCAACACCGTGACGGGACCGTCACCGAGGATGGCCCGGACGCGTTCGACGATGGCGACGTCGCCTTCCGCCCCAAGCACATTCCTCACCCTTCGTAGGATATCCGCCGCCCGCCACCCCGTGATCGACAGTGCGTTGTGGTCGTTATCCGCCCACTCTCCGCCCGTAATGTCGCGTTTGTGGAACCACAACGCACTGTCGATCACGGGTGAGGGGGTGGGTGCGAGTTAGCGGCCCTTTCCGCTACGGAGCCGGTAATAACCCCGCAGCGCCTTCTCGCGACGTTTCCACTCCGCGCGCTCTTGCTGGCGCAATCGCACATCGGCTCGCCGGGCCTGGTATGCCGCTTCGCGACCAAGCTTGTACCAGCGGGCGAGCCGGCCCGCGTCCAGCTCACCGGTCTCCACCGCGGCGCGCACCGCGCAGTCCGGCTCGGTGTTGTGTGCGCAGTCGGCGAATCGGCACTGCTCGACCAGCTCTTCGATGTCGGGGAACGCGTCAGCGATCGCATCTTCGTTGGCGACCAGCCCCACGGCCCGGATACCCGGAGTGTCGATCACCACACCGCCGCCCGGCAGCATGATCAGCTCCCGGTGTGTGGTGGTGTGCCGGCCCTTGCCGTCGCTGGCCCGCACCTCCCCCGTCGGCATGACTTCGGCGCCGGCCAGCGCGTTCACCAGCGTCGACTTGCCCGCGCCGGACGGGCCGACGAACGTCATGGTGCGGTTGTCGCCCAACCAGTTGCGCACGTCATCCAGTCCCTCGGCGTCGGGGGCGCTGACGGCGAGCACATCCACCCCGAGCGCCACAGCGGCGACGTCGTCCCGCAGTACCTCGGGCGCGGGCACGAGGTCGGCCTTGGTCAGCACTACGAGCGGGGTCGCGCCGCTGGCCCAGGCCAGTACCAGCAGCCGTTCGATCCGGCCGAGATCGGGTTCAGGGTCCAGATGTTCCACGATGACGACGACGTCGACGTTCGCCGCCACCACCTGGGCATGTGACGTCCGGTCGGCACCGTCACGGACCATCGCCGTGTGACGCGGCAAAATCGCGTCAATGGTGATCCGCCCGTCTGGCCAGTATCTGAGCGCTACCCAGTCGCCGACGGCCGGATGCCAGGATCGGTCGGCAGCGGCCGCGGCGAGAATGTCGCCACCGTACGTGGCCTGTATCTGGCCCTCGTCGGTGATGACTTCGGCGCCGCCGCGTTCGACGCGCGAGACCCGCGCCAGGTGGTGCGAGCCGGCGTACGGAGCGAAGGCGTGCGCTATCTCGGCGGACCAGCCGAGATCGGCCAACCGGCCGTCACCCGGGGTATCCGGCGCGAGGCTGCGGGAGGTGCTCTGTTCTTCGCCAGGGTGGTAGGAGGAGAGGTGAGAACGTTCGTGTGCCTTGGACATGGTGAGACCTTCGAAACGGCGAGGCGCTCACCGCGCTAGCGGAGCTGATGCCACTCAGCGTCGGCGGATCCTCGAGGTGAATGGATTCCGGGCACGGGTACGCACAGTCATGATCATTCACCTCCTCACTCTGGAATCACACGATCGAGTCTTCGAACGCGCGACTCACGCTATCGGCCCAGGCGCAGCCTCGCCACCGAATTCTTCCGCGCCCCCTCACCTGGCGCACCGATTTCGGCAGCAGAAATCCGCTCACGATCACCGGGATGGGCGCGGGTCAGGTGGATTCGAGGACGAACCAGATCCCCACGGCCGGCTCGATACCATCGTTGCGGTAGCCGTGCGGGATGCTCGAGCTGAAGGAGACGGCGTCGCCGGGACCAAGTTGGTACTCGTCGAAGCCAAGCGTGAGGACCAGTTCGCCGCTGACGACATACCCGTACTCCACGCCGGAATGGCGCATCAAACGCCCATTACCGGCAGACGTACTGCCAGGCTGGTACGTGATCCGGAGGAAGTCGATGTGTGCCCCCGGCACCTGGCCGAGCCGCTCCCACGTGACACCGGAGTCCAGGGTCAGGATCTCCCGTTCGCCCGGCTGCACCACCGGCCCCACCTCACGCTCCCGGTCCGGGCCGAGCACGCGTTGCCCGCTGGAGACGGCCGGACCGCCGTGTTGTCCCGCGAGTGCGGCCAGGACATCAGGCAGCCCGGTTTCCACCGAGACGCCGGCGGGGTCCGCGCCCTCGCTGCCCAGCGCGCGTTCAGGCCGGTCGAACAGGTCCTCGATAGAGATGCCGAGTGTGTTGGTGATCGCGTAGAGCGTGCTCACCGACGGACGGCTCTTGCCGGTCTCGATCTGGGACACCAAACTCGGCGAAACCCCAATCTCCCTGGCCAGTGCGCGTGCGCTGATACCCACACGCTGGCGTTCGGCGCGCAGCCGGCTGCCGATCTCGAGCGCCGATTGACGTGGCACCTGCAGAACCTCCATCAAGTGACCAGTATGGGTGAACACTTTACGCCTTCCCGACCACGGACTGCGGCAGAAACCCCCGAATCTTCCCATTGACGCCGCTATTCTCCATGTTCAATGATGGATAGCATTACTGAACATCGGGCTTAACATCTGCCCTGAGATGAGGTGCCGGCCAATGGCCATCCGGACCTTCGGCCCCAATGCGGTTGACTGGGAAGAGCGAGTCGATCTCGACCGCATGCGACGTGACCGCCTCGCGCGGCTGAACATCCACCTCGATGCCTCCGACCTCGGCGCCGTGCTGTCGTTCGACTTCTCCAACATCCGGTACATGACGGCCACCCATATCGGCACCTGGGCGATGGACAAGCTCATCCGGTTCGCCCTCCTCCCCCGGTCCGCGCAGCCTTACGTCTGGGACTTCGGGTCGGCGGCCAAACACCACCAGCTGTACAACCCGTGGCTGGACGGCGAGCAACGAGCCCGCGCCGGCATCTCCACACTTCGGGGTGCGTTCCATCCCGACGCCGGGATTGCCGCCGACGTCGCCGCCAAGGTCGCCACCGTGCTCCGCGAACATGGCTTGGACAAAGAACCACTGGGTGTCGACGTCGTCGAGATGCCGATCCTCGAAGCGCTGCGGGCCGAAGGCCTGGACGTCGTCGATGGTCAGCAGGTGTTCCTGGAGGCACGCCGGATCAAGACCACGGACGAAATCAGTCTGCTCACCCAGGCCTGCTCGATGGTCGACGCCGCGTACGAGCGCCTCTACGAGTTCCTTCGGCCCGGCGTCAAAGAGAACGAGTGCGTCGGCCTGGTCAGCAAGGTCCTGTACGACCTCGGCAGCGAATACGTCGAAGGGGTCAACGCCATCTCCGGCGAGCGGTGCTCACCACACCCGCACGTCTACAGCGACCGGCTGATCCGCCCCGGCGACCCCGCGTTCTTCGACATCCTGCACAGCCACCTCGGCTACCGCACCTGCTATTACCGGACGTTCGCCGTCGGAAGCGCCTCGGCGGCCCAGCGCGACGCCTACACCCGCTGCCGCGAGTACATGGACGCAAGCATCTCCCTGGTCAAACCGGGCGCAACCACCGCGGACATCGTGTCCGTCTGGCCGCGCGCGGAAGAGTTCGGGTTCCCGGACGAGACAGCCGCCTTCGCCCTGCAGTACGGCCACGGCGTGGGTCTATCGATCTGGGAGAAGCCGATCTTCAGCCGGCTGGTCTCCCTCGATCATCCCGAGACCCTGGAACAAGGCATGGTGTTCGCGCTGGAGACGTACTGGCCGGCCGCCGACGGCTGGTCCGCCGCACGCATCGAGGAAGAGGTGGTGGTCACGGCGGACGGCTGCGAGGTCATCACCAAGTTCCCGGCCGAAGAGCTGCTGGTCGCCGGGCGCAAGTACTGGACCGTCGGCGGCGAGCTCAGCACGGTCCGCGAATCGCAGTCGCACCTCAACACCGCCACGGCAAACATCTCACCGGCCGGCGACGGCGACGGGGAGCCACAATGACGGGGACGAGCACCCAGCAGGCCGGCCAGCTCGATGCCGCTGCCCTCCTCTCGCTCTACGAGCAGATGAGCGTCATCCGGCGAACCGAGAAGGCCGCCCACGATCTGTTTATGTCCGGCCTGGTCAAGGGGACGACGCATCTCGCAGCGGGTCACGAGGCCGTCGCGGTCGGCGCCAGCGCGGCGCTACGGCCCGATGACTACGTCTTCGCCACCTACCGCGGCCACCACCATGCCATCGCCCGCGGTGCGACGCCGGAAGAATGCCTCGCCGAACTGATGAGCAAGGCCACCGGGCTGTGCCGTGGCAAGGGCGGTTCGATGCACCTGACCAAAGTGGACACCGGCATGCTGGGCTCGTACGCGATCGTTGGCTCACACCTGCCGATGGCCGCGGGTGCGGCGTGGTCGGCCCAGGTGCGCGGCACCGGACAGGTCGCGGTGGCGTTCTTCGGCGACGGAGCCACCAACATCGGCGCGTTCCACGAGGCGCTCAACCTGGCGGCGGTGTGGCAACTGCCGGTGCTGTTCATCTGCGAGAACAACTTCTACATGGAATACACCCCGATCAGCTCCGTCACGCCCGTAGCCAACCCGGCGGCGGACCGCGCCCCCGGCTACGGAATACCGGGCGAGGTCATCGACGGCAACGACGTGCTGACGGTCCACGACGCCGTCGCCCGCGCGGCGGAACGCGCCCGGGCGGGCGACGGCCCCACCGTGATCGAAGCGCAGACCTACCGGCACTACGGTCATAGCCGCACCGATCCGGCGAAGTACCGCCCGGACGGCGAGCTCGAGCAGTGGCTCGAACGCGATCCTCTGACGGTCGCCCACCGTCATCTGACGCAACTCGGAATTGCCGGAGATGAGCTCGCGCAGGCGGACAGCCGCGCCGAGCAGGTGGTCGCCAACGCCGTCGACGCCGCCAAGAACGCACCCGACGCCGATCCCGCCGAGGCGTTCACCGACGTCTGGGCCGATGGAGGCAGCACATGGCGGACGTGATCACCTATCGCGACGCCGTCGCCGAGGGCATCGCCAGGGAGATGCGGCGCGACCCCAGCGTCGTCTGTCTCGGCGAGGACATCGGCGCGGCCGGCGGCGTCTTCAAGACCACGGTGGGGCTGTACGACGAGTTCGGGCCGGACCGGATCCGGGACACGCCTATCTCCGAGCAGGCCATCGTCGGCGCTGCCATGGGTGCGGCCATGACCGGCATCCGGCCGGTCGCCGAAATCATGTTCAGCGACTTCCTGGCCTGTTGCTGGGACTATCTGGCCAACGAAATCCCGAAGGTGCGGTACATGACCGGCGGGCAGGTCACCGTCCCCTTGGTGATCCGCACCGCCAACGGCGGCGGGCTGGGCTTCGGCGCGCAGCACTCGCAGGCGGTGGAGAATTGGGCGCTCACCGTGCCCGGGCTGAAGATCGCGGCGCCCTCGAACCCGGCGGACGTCGTCGGGCTGATGGCCGCGGCGATCCGCAGCGACGACCCCGTCGTCTTCTTCGAGCACAAAGGCCTCTTCGCGAGCAAGGGCACCCCGGCGCCGCCTGAGCACGTGGTGGAGCTGGGTCAGGCCGGCATCGTCCGCGAGGGCAGCGACGTCACCGTCGTCGCACTCGCCTCCACCGTGCCCACCGCGCTCGCCGCGGCCGAGCGCCTGGCACCGGAGGACATCTCCGCCGAGGTCATCGACCTGCGCTGCCTGATACCCCTCGACGTGCGGACCGTGCTCACGTCCCTGCAACACACCTCCCGCCTCGTCATCGTCGAAGAGAACCCGTACCAGGGCGGCTGGGGCGCCACCCTCGCCTCCCTCGTCGCCGACGAGGGGTTCGACCTTCTCGACGCACCCATCAAACGGATCGCCAGTGCCTGCGTGCCGCTTCCCTTTGCCGACGCGCTCGAGGAGCGAGTGATCCCCACCACCGACTCCGTCACCGACCAGATCAGAAGGCTGATGGCCTACTGACCACCAGCGACACAGAGATCCCCTAAGTCAACGACGACTCAACTCGAGGGAGACGACGAGATGACGCACCGGATGCTTCTGCGTGGGGGCCATGTGCTCACCATGGACCCACAGGTCGCAGACCTGCCGCAAGGAGACGTCCTCATCGAGGACGACAAGATCGCCGCCATCGACCACCACATCGACGCCGACGCGGAGATCATCGACGCCGCCGGGCACATCGTCATTCCCGGCTTCGTCGACACCCACCGGCACACCTGGGAGTCCGCGATCCGGGGCTGTGCGCCGAACGCGACGCTGGACGACTATTTCGTCGAGGTGCTCGACACGTTCGCGCCGCTGTACCGGTCCGACGACGTGTACGCGAGCAACCTCGCCGGCGCGCTGGAATGCCTCAACGCGGGTGTGACGACGCTGGTGGACTGGTCACACATCAACAACAGTCCCGAGCACCCCGACGCCGCGATCACCGCGCTTCAGGAGTCCGGCATCCGCGCGCAGTACGCGTACGGCTCGGCCAACACGTCGCTGGCCAAGTACTGGTTCAACAGCGCCGAAGTGATACCGGCCGACGACGTCCGCCGGGTCCGGGAAACCTATTTCGCAGGCGACGACGGGCTGCTCACCCTCGCTCTGGCCACGCGGGGCCCCGGGTTCTGCCAGGACGACGTCGTCACCGCCGAGTGGCAGATGGCCCGCGACCTCGGCATCCCCATCACCGTGCACGTGGCGATGGGCCGGCTGGCCGGGCGGTTCGCGATGGTGGAACAACTGGACCGGCTCGGCCTGCTCGGACCGGACACCACCTACATCCACTCCTGTTACTTCAGCGACCACGAGTGGCAGCGCGTCGCCGACACCGGCGGCACCATCTCGATCGCGGCCCAGGTGGAGCTGCAGATGGGCCACGGCTGGCCACCGGTCAACAAGTCCTATCAGTTCGGGCTGCGGCCCAGCCTGTCGGTGGACGTTGTCACCACTGTTCCGGGTGACATGTTCACCCAGATGCGGGCTGCGTTCGGCGGCGAGCGGGCCCGGGTCAACGCCTCCTGCTGGGAGGCGAACACCGCCGTTCCGGACACCATGCTGACCGCCCGGCAGATGCTGGAAATGGCGACGATCAACGGCGCACACGTCGCCGGGCTGGAAGACCGCACCGGCTCGCTGACGCCGGGCAAACAGGCCGACGTCGTGGTGATCGACGGGCGGTCCATCAACGTGGCACCGATCATCGACCCGGTGGCGGCCGTCGTCCTCTGCGCCGACGTCAGCAATGTCTCGACGGTGATTGTCGACGGCGCAATCCGCAAACGCGACGGCAAACTCACCGGCCACGTCGGGCGCGCCCGCGACCTCGTCGAATCGTCGCGCGACTACCTGGTCGGAGCGGCCGCGAAAGAAAAGGCGGTCGCATGACCGAGCGGCACCTCGTACGGCGCGCAGCGCAGGCGTCCTTCACGTCACAGCCGGGATGGGCAGCCGCGGCCACCGGCTATCGGCGCTGGACCGTCGTCGGTGAAGACGCCGGCGCCGTGCACACCGGGTTCGGGATCTGCGAACTCGAACCCGGCGGCGCCCTGCCGGCCCACGTGCACTCGTTCGAGGAGAGTTTCCACGTCCTGGACGGCGCGGCCGTCGTCGACACTTCGGAGGGCGCGTATCGCGTCGGCGCCGGGGACTACGGCCTGATCCCCATCGGGGTGCCGCATGCGTGGCGCACCGAAGGCGACGCCCCCGTCCGCTGGGCCGAGATGCAGGGTCCGCAGCCGCGGGCGCGCCTGGACGACGACACCTTCCTGGTGCCGCCGCTGCCCGAACACGACCCCATCCCGGTGGACGTCCGTGACCCGCGTGTTCGCAGCCTCGGCAACATCACCCCGGCGCACATGGATCCGACCCGACAGAGCCAGAGCATGCTGGCCGTCTCAGCCAGCATGCGTACCGCGCTCCTCGTCTACAGCGGGATCACCGTCAAGATGATGGTCGACAGCGACCTCGGCGCCCAGTTGACCTCGATGTTCATGGTCCAGTACGAACCCGACGGGCTCGCCGGGGCACATGATCACCCGTTCGAGGAGACTTACCTGATCCTCGAGGGCACCGTCGAGGCGAGCTTCGACGGCGAACGCCACGTCCTGCAAGCCGGCGACGTCGCCTGGGCCGGCGTCGGGTGCGTGCACTCGTTCACCAATGTGGGCGACGGGCGGGTGCGCTGGCTGGAGACTCAGGCGCCGCAGCCGCCCGCCCGGTACTCGTACCGGTTCGCCCGGGACTGGGACTACCTGCGCGAGCGGCTCGCGGAGACGGCGGAAGGGAAGGCGACATGACACAGCCACGACACGTGCTGGTGGTAGGCGGGACGTCCGGGATCGGCCTGGAGGTGGCCCGTTTCTTCGCCGGCGAAGGCGATGACGTGGTCCTGACCGGGCGGGATGCCGAGCGCGCCGAGTCTGCGGCGAAGGACCTGAACGGCACCGCGCGGGGCATCGCGCTGGAGCTGACCGATGTGGACGCGATCGCCTCCGCCCTGACCGGCCTGGAGCGCGTCGACCACCTGGTGCTCGCTGCCGTCGACCGGGATCACAACACGGTGGCGGACTACAACACCGCCGCGGCACGCAGTCTGGCGACGCTCAAGCTGGTCGGCTACACCGAGGTGGTGCACGCCCTGCTCCCCCGGATGAACGACGACGCGTCCATCGTCGTCTTCGGCGGGCTGGCCAAGGACCGGCCCTACCCCGGGTCCACGACCGTGTCCACGGTGAACGGCGGGGTGATCGGCATGGTGCACACCATGGCGAGCGAACTCGCGCCCATCCGGACCAACGCCATCCACCCGGGAATCGTCGGCGACAGCCCGTTCTGGACCGGCAAGCCGGCCGAGGTCCTCGAAGGTTTCCGGTCCCGCACGCCCACCGGGCGGCTGGCGTCGATGGCCGACGTGGTCGACGCGGTGGTGTTCCTCCTGCGCAACCCGTCGGTCAATGGCGTGAACCTGCCGGTCGACGGCGGCTGGTTGCTCCGATGAGCGGCACAGCCAGCTCTGCGGAGCGCTCTGCCCTGCGGGTCGCAGTGGTCGGAACCGGGCGGATGGGAGCGGCGATGGCCGTGCGGCTCGGCGAGACGGGCAGCGACGTCGTCGCCCTCTACAACAGAACGCGCGCAAAAGCCGACGCTGTCGCCGCGCGTACGGGTTTCCCGGTGGCCGGCACCGCTCGGGAGGCCGTCGCTCAGGCCGACGTCGTCCTTGTCTCCCTGGGCGACGACGACGCCGTGTTGCGCACATACGAGGGCGACGATGGCCTCGCGGCCGGGCTGAAGCCTGGAACGGTGGTGGTGGAGACCAGCACGGTGGACCCGGCAACCGCCGCGACCGTCCGCGCGATGGTCGAGCCGAGGGGCGCGGCGCTGCTGGATGCTCCGGTGTCGGGGAGCGTCCCGCTGGTGGAGAAGGGTGAGCTGACGTTTATGGCCGGTGGCGACCCAGCGGCCCTGGAGGATGCCCGGCCGGTCCTCGAGCTACTGGCGAAAGCCGTGTTCCACGTCGGCACCGCCGGTACGGGCGCGGCGATGAAACTGGCGGTCAACGCCGTCATACTCGGCCTCAACCAGGTTCTGTCCGAGGCGCTGGTGCTCGCGGAGACTGCCGGCATCGACCGGAGTACCGCGTACGACGTGTTCACCTCCAGTGCCGTGGCAGCTCCGTTCGTCCACTACAAGCGGGCCGCCTTCGAGCACCCCGACAAGACCCCCGTCGCGTTCAGCCTGGAGCTCGTCCGCAAGGACCTCAGCCTGATCACCGGACTCGCCGAACAGCTCGGCGTCGCCATGGATCAGACCGCGGTGAATCACCGGGTCGCCGAAGCGGCCGTTGACGCCGGGCTTGGTGACGCGGATATGAGCGCTTTGGCGGCATTCATCGCTCAGCGGACAACGGACGCCGGCTGAGCGGCGGACCTCCCTCGGGGCACGTTCCCATTACCCCGTGTGATCCTCTCCGTGCGCCTTGTGCCGATAATGGTTACCAACTATAATCGAACACATGTCCGAACAGGTGGCGGTAGACGAGGTAGCCGGCATGGTTGACCGGCTGATCGAGCTGTCATCCGTGGTCGGCGACGACGCGGCCGGTATCGACATGATCGCCGCGGCTGAGCGGCTGAAAGCCGCCGCAGCGGCGTTCCAGCTGGAGAAGATCACCCAGTTCGCCCGCTCGCAGGCCGAGGCGAAGACGGCCATGGGGTTCGAGGCCCGCCACGCCATGCGCGGCGTCCCCGAACAGATCGGACTGGCCACCAAGGTGTCACCGTCGGCGGCAGCGCGGCAGCTGACCCGGGCGCGCGCGCTGACCGAACACCTCCCAGACACGTTCGCTCTGCTGCGCCGCGGCGAGGTATCCGAGCTGGTGGCCACCCACGTGGTCAACGAAACCTCCCACCTCGCCGCCGATGACCGACGCGGCGTCGACCGGGAGCTCGCCGCCCAGCTGCCCACCCTGGGGCCCCGGCGGGCCCAGGGCCTCGCCCGCACACTCGCCATCGCCGCCGACCCCGCCGGCGCCGCAGCCCGCGCCAGCCACGCCCGCAAAGACCGCCGGGTCAGCGTACGCCCAGCACCAGACACCATGACGACGTTCTCCGCACTTCTGCCCTGCGAACAGGGCGTCGCTGCCTATGCCGCCCTGCGCCGCCACGCGGACACCCTCGTCGCAGCCGGCGACGCGCGCTCCCGTCAGCAGATCATGGCCGACACCCTTGTCGAACGCGTCACCGGCCAAGCCACCGCCGACGCCGTCACCGCCGAGATCGGCCTGGTCATGACCGACGCTTCACTGCTCTTCGGCGACAATGAACCAGCCCAGGTCACCGACTACGGGCCCATCCCCGCCGAAACCGCCCGCACCTTGCTCGAACAAGCACGTGTATTCCTGCGCCGGCTGTTCACCGACCCCGCCACCGGGATCGTCACCGACTGTGACCCGCGCCGACGCCGCTTCGACGGCACACTCGCACGCCTGCTCATCTACCGCGACGGCCGATGCCGCGACCCGTTCTGCGACGCACCGATCCGACACATCGACCACATCCAGCCCCACGCCGCCGGCGGTCCCACCACACCGGTAAACGGACGCGGCACCTGCGAACGCGGCAACCACACCCGGCAACTACCCGGCTGGACCATTCGCCTCATCGATCCCAGCCGGTACATCGTCGAGACCATCACACCCACCGGTCACCGCTACCAATCAAGACCGCCATCAGCACCCGGCGCCCAGCACCGGCAACACCTGAGGGCAGAAGCCGCGGGTAGCCGTGCTGCTTGAGTGGCATGCACGTCATAACGGACGGGCCCCAATGAGTCGCACCGCTTTCGCGCCCAGACCGCAGCCCGCACTCAGGGTGCTCGCCACATCTGCGCCGCGGGTCCATGCGTCGAGCACACCCGCGGCGAAGGCATCGCCGGCTCCGGTGGCGTCCACCACCGGCACCGGTATGCCGTGCTCCCGGCGTCCCCCGGCGTCGTCGGCCCACACCGCTCCCCCGGAACCCAGTTTGAGGACCACCGCACCACCTGTCGACCGCGCCAGATCCCCTGCCTGGTGCTCCGGGTCACCCGGACTCGTGAGCACGGACGCCTCCATCGCGTTGGCGAATAGGAGGTCGACGCCGCGTACCCAGATCAGGAAGTCACTTGCCACTAGTCGCAACGGCGCGGCCGACGCCGCGTCGACACTTGTGGTCAGGCCGCCCGCCCTGCCCAGTTCAAGTGCCCGGAGTCCGGACGCCCGGCAGGCCGGATCGAACAGCGTGTAGCCCGACACGTGTACGTGTGTCGCTCCCGCGGCCACCGCCGACTCGAGTCGCGCGGTGTCCAGCAGCAGGTTGGCACCGCGGTCGCTGATCATGGTGCGTTCCTCGCCGTGCGCGAGGACGATGACGCTACCGGTACCCACGCCGCTGTGTACGTCCACTGACGTCAGCACACCGGCCGCCTCCAGCTCGGCCAGCCGGTCGCGGCCGGGTTGGTCGTCGCCCACGCTGCCCACCAGCGTCACTGTCGCCCCGAGAGAGGCCAGCCACGCGGCGGTGTTGGCCGCCTGCCCGCCGCCGGTGAACCGGATGGACGCCGGGGTGTCGGAGCCGTACGCGAGCTCGGTGTCGAGCACCGCCAGGACATCGGTGACGATGTCGCCGACGACGACGATCACCGACGCTGCTCGCGGGACGCGGCGACGGCGATCTGGGCGGCGAGGGCGGCGTTGGCCAGGATGATGCGCACATTGGTGGCCAGGCTGGCGCCTTCGGTGGCCGTGTGGAAATGCTCCAGGAGCACCGGTGTGACGTCCTTGCCGGTGATGTGGTCGCGCTCGATGATGTTCAGCCCCTCAGCCAGCACGCGATCATGCAGGTCGCGGTCCAGCTGCTGGTCTTCCGGGAGCGGGTTGGCGACGACGAGCGCCGCCGGGCTGACCCCGAACGCCATGTGGGAACGCCAGGCGTCGGCGATCTGCTCCGGCGAGTCCAGCTTCCAGTCCACCTCGAACCCGCTATCGGTGACGAAGAAGCCCGGGAAGCGCGTGGTCCGGTAGCCGACGACGCCCACCCCCAAAGTCTCCAGCCGCTCCAGCGTCGCGCCAACATCCAGGATCGACTTGACCCCGGCGCACACAACGACGATCGGTGCGCCGGCCAGCGTCGTCAGATCGGCGGACTCGTCGAAGGTCTGCGCCGCCTCCCGGTGCACGCCGCCCAGACCGCCCGTGGCGAAGACGCTGATACCGGCCGCGGCCGCGACTGCGCTGGTACTGGCCACCGTCGTCGCCCCGTCGACGCCTCGGGCCGCCGCCACCGCCAGGTCGCGGATCGAGAGCTTCACGACGTCGTCGCTGGTCGCCAGCGTGGTCAAGGCGTCGTCATCCAGGCCCACACATAAGCGGCCGGCCACCATGCCGATGGTGGCCGGAACCGCTCCGTTGTCGCGGACCGTCTGCTCGATCTCGCGCGCGACGCGCAGGTTATCCGGGCGAGGCAGGCCGTGGGAGATGATGGTGCTTTCCAGCGCCACGACCGGCGCGCCCGCGTTCAGGGCGGAGCGGACCTCGTCGCTGGTGTCAAAGTTCGAATCAGGCACAACCCGGACGCTACCCTGCCTGCGTCCCCGCATCGGTGATCGTGAGCACATTACAGCCCCCAACCGCATCGTTATGCCCGATTTGTCGTGGCGATCAGAGCCACAACGTGCTCACGATCACCGAAGGGGTGGAGGGGGAGATATGGGTCGAGGCGTGGGATCGGGGTGCGGCGTGGGATCTGGGTGCGGCGTGAAGCGCGTCCGCTACCGCTGACGGTGGTCGGTGGCGGGGACGAAAGTCTCCTTGATCGCCCGGGTGGAGGTCCAGCGCAGGAGGTTCTGCGGCGCGCCGGCTTTGTCGTTGGTACCCGACCCCCGCGCGCCACCGAAAGGCTGCTGGCCAACGACAGCACCGGTGGGTTTGTCGTTGATGTAGAAATTCCCAGCGGCGAAACGCAGCGCCTCTGTGGCGTAAGCGATCGCGGTCCGGTCCTGGGCGATGATCGCACCGGTCAAGGCATAGGGTGCGACACCTTCCATCTGATCGACGACGCGCTCGAAGTCGGCATCGTCGTACACATGCACGGCCAGGAACGGTCCGAAGTACTCAGTGGTGAACACCTCGTCGTCCGGATTCGGGCATTCAACGATCGTCGGCCGGACGAAATAGCCCGTCGAGTCGTCGTACGTGCCCCCGGCAAGCACCGTGATGGACGGCTCCGCGTGGGCACGATCGATCGCGCCTTTCAGCTTGGTGAAGGCCCGCTCGTCGATCACGGCGCCCAGGAAGTTCTCAAAATCCCGCACATCACCCATCGGCAGCGACTGCGTCACGTCCACCAGGTCATCGCGCATCCGATCCCACACGCTGCGGGCCACGTAGGCGCGCGACGCCGCAGAGCACTTCTGCCCCTGGTATTCGAACGCACCGCGGATCAGCGCTGTCCGCGCCACGTCAGGGTCCGCCGACGGATGTGCCACCACGAAGTCCTTACCGCCGGTCTCGCCGACGATACGCGGATAGGAGCGGTAGCCGGTGATGTTCTCCGCAGCGGTACGCCACAGATGCTGGAACGTGGCGGTGGACCCGGTGAAATGGATGCCGGCCAGCGCCGGATCGGCCAGGGCCACCTCGGACACCTCGACGCCATCGCCCGGAAGCATATTGATCACCCCTGGCGGCAGCCCAGCCTCCTCAAGCAGGCGCATCGTCCAATGGGCCGCGAACTGCTGGCTCGGCGCCGGCTTCCACAACACGGTGTTTCCCATCAACGCCGGCGCTGTCGGCAGGTTCCCGGCGATCGCGGTGAAGTTGAACGGCGTGACCGCGTAGACGAACCCTTCGAGCGGCCGGTGATCGAGACGGTTCCACACACCGGGGCTGTTGGCCGCGGGCTGCTCGGCCAGGATCTGGCGGGCGAAGTGCACGTTGAACCGCCAGAAGTCGATCAGCTCACAGGCGGAGTCGATCTCAGCCTGGACAAACGTCTTGCTCTGTCCGAGCATCGTCGCCGCGTTCAAGGTGTCCCGCCACGGACCGGCCAGCAGGTCCGCCGCCTTGAGCAGGATCGCCGCGCGGTCGTCGAAGCTCAAGCTCCGCCACGGTCCCGCAGCCGCGGCCGCCGCAGTGATCGCCGCCTTCGTGTCGTCGTGGGTGGCTCCGCGCAACACCCCCAGGACACGGCTGTGCGCGTGTGGCTGGCGCACGGCCCGCTCCGGTCCCCCGCCGGGTCGCCGCTCCCCACCGATCGTCGCTGTGAGTTCCACCGGCCCGGCATCCAGCTCCTTCGCCCTGCGCTCCAGGCTGGCGCGTTCCGCGCTCCCGGGTGCGTAGGCTCGGACCGGCTCGTTCACGGGCACAGGCACCTGGGTCACAGCGTCCACGGATGATGTCCTCTCGTCCAAACCGGTGCATGAGGCAGTCAGGCCCCGCGTGGGAATGTCGACGCCACGCGGGGCACTAGTAGATGCGAACTTACGCGGGTGCCCGCGCCAACACTCTGGACAACCGCCACGGCGATCGGCATCCGTATTGGACATATGCTCAACCATGCTGGACATTGAGTATCTGACCTGCAACGACCCGGTGCACGGTGGCGCACCCGGAGGACGGCCATGCGACCCGAACTTCAGGACATCGTCGACGAGGTGTCCCGGCTCCTGCTGAGGCCGGCCACACTTGAAGATCGCAACTTCAACCTGGTGGCCTTCTGCTCACACGAAGACCCCATCGACGAGGTCCGCCAGAACACCATCCTGCGGCGGCATTCGTCGGCCGATGTCCGCGAATGGTTCGAGCAGTTCGGCATCGCTGCCACCGACCATCCGGTACACATACCGGCCTCACCTGACCGCGGTCTCCTCGCGCGGCTCTGCCTGCCGGCCCGCTGGAACGGCGTCACCTATGGATATTTGTGGCTGCTCGACGAACACAACGAACTGCGCGACGCCGACGTCCCCGCCGCGGTCGCGCTGGCGGGCCGAGCGGGTGCGCTGATGGCACAGGATTCCCGTGTCCGCGAAGACCTCGGATACAAGCTGCAGGATCTGCTCTCAACTGACCACGAGACGGCGGAACAGGCCGCCCAGGACATTCACGACCAAGGCGTCATTCAGCGCGGGACACCGGTCGCGGCCATCGATATCCGGCTGGAAGCAGCCGGCGCCGGCGAGCCGGTGCCGGCGCGTCTGTCCGACTTGCCCCGTTCGATTCTGGTCACGGCCATGGGCGGGCATACCGTCGTGCTCGTGCCGCTGGCCGGTACTGACCTCTCCCCAGCTACGACGATGGCGCAGCGGGTCCTGGATCTGTACCGGCAGCGGTTGGCACCGCCGCATCGCGAGGAACTGGCGGCCGGTGTCGGAGCTCCGCGTGCCGACCTGGTCCAGGCCCACGCGAGCTGGCAGGAAGCGCGCGTCGCTAGCCGGGCAGGTCACGCGCTACCACAGTTCCGGCCCGTGGCCTCCTGGGCCGACCTCGGCGTTTACCGGCTCTTGGGATGCGGCACCGACACTTCCCTCGCCAACGCGATCCTGGACCCCGCCGTCTTGCGGCTATTGGAGCACGACGACACCGACCTGCGAGACACCGCGACCGTGTACCTCCAGCACGGAGGCAATGTGCAGCAGTCGGCCGCGGCGCTTAATGTGCACCGCCAAACCGTCTATTACCGGCTGGGACGCATCGAACAGATCACCGGTCTCGACCTGGCCCGCGGCGATCAGCGGCTGCTGCTACACCTCGGTCTGACGATGGCTCCGCTGCTGGCCGACTCGATGCTCACGCGCGATCCGTCGCGATGACGTCGTGGTCATGCTGGGGATCGGTCTCATAGCCCCAGCCGCGCTTCGGCGGACCGCTGATCCGGTGTGTCTCGTCAGGTGTGCGGATGCGCAATACGGTGGAGAGATGACAGCCACGCACGAGGTCACCAACCAGCCGCCACCGCTGGTCGACTATGACGCGTTCGCCGCTGACGCGGCCCTTGTCGAGGCCTACCAGCGCCACGGCTCGGCCGCCCGGCGTGAAAGTCTCCATGATCTGGGCCGGGCCGCCGGTTCTGCCGAGGCCCGCCAATGGGCCCGGGAGGCCGACACCCATCACCCCGTCCTGCGCACCCATGACCGCTACGGCCATCGAATCGACGAGGTCGATTTCCATCCGTCCTGGCACCGGCTCATGGAAACTGCGGTGTCGCACGGCCTGCACGCCGGCCCGTGGGGACTCGGCGAACCGCACGCGCACGCGACACGCGCCGCCGGATTCCTGGTGTGGAGCCAGGTCGAGGCCGCACACATGTGCCCCATCTCGATGACGTACGCGGCCGTGCCGGCGCTGCGGGTCAGTCCGGCGATCTCCTCGGTGTGGGAGCCACGGCTCACCGGCCCCTACGAGCCCGGGCTACGCCCACCCGGCGCCAAGGCAGGAGTCCTGGCCGGGATGGCGATGACCGAGAAGCAGGGCGGCTCCGACGTGCGGGCCAACAGCACCCGGGCCGAGCCGGCCGGCGACGGCTGGTACGAGCTCACCGGGCACAAATGGTTCTGCTCCGCGCCGATGAACGACGTCTTCCTCGTGCTCGCGCAGGCGCCGGAAGGGCTGAGCTGCTTCGTCGTTCCCCGGATTCTCGACGACGGCTCCCGCAACGTCTTCCGCATCCAGCGGCTCAAAGACAAACTCGGCAACCGGGCGAACGCCTCCGCCGAGATCGAGCTCGACGGCACCCACGGACAACTGCTGGGCGAAGAAGGCCGTGGTGTGCCCACCATCATCGAGATGGTCGCGGCCACCCGCCTCGACTGCATTCTCGGTTCCGCGGCACAGATGCGCCGCGCCGTCGCCGAAGCGGCCTGGCATACCGCGCACCGCACAGCGTTCGGCACCAAACTCGACGACGCGCCGTTGATGCAGGCTGTGCTCGCAGACCTGGCGGTCGAGTCCGAAGCCGCTACCGCACTCGCGATCCGGCTCGCGTCGTGTGTCGACCACGCCGGCGATCCGCACGAGCAGGCACTACGCCGGATCGGGCTGCCGTTGGGCAAGTTCTGGGTCTGCAAACGTACGCCGCACGTCGTCGCGGAGTCGCTCGAGTGTCTCGGTGGCAACGGTTACGTGGAAGAAAGTGACATGCCGCGTCTCTACCGCGAGGCGCCGCTCAACTCCATCTGGGAAGGAGCCGGCAACGTCCAGGCGCTCGACCTGCTGCGGGTGCTCACCCGGGAGCCGGAGGCGATCAACGCCTGGCGTGCAGAGGTCGACGTCGCCGCCGACGCCGCTCCCAGCGCCGGCGCTCAGCTCCGCACGGCGGTCGCCGACGTCGAATCGCTGCTGCGTGCGGTGGCCGCCGAACCGGACGCTGCCGCTCGCCAAGCCCGGACTCTGGCGGGCCGGATGGCGGTCCTCCTGCAGGCGTCGCTGCTGGTGCGGTTCGCGCCTCCGGCCGTCGCCGACGCTTTCTGCGCCACCCGGCTCGACGCCTCGCACGGAGTGTTCGGAATGGTGCCACCCGCCGTCGACACCCGCACGATTCTCGACCGGGCCACTCCCCCACGATGAGACACACCACGTCATGATCTGCTCCCAATGCCGCGAAACCCGTCACGACGAGTGCCCGGCCCGCACCAGGGGCCGGTCATGGTGCGACTGCCAGCACCAGGACACCAACCAGCCCACCGAGCCCGCGACTGGCCACGCCTCCGAATAGCCACCCCGCACGGTTCGGTGATCGTCAGCGGATTGTGGTCGCGTTTTGGTGATCAACAGTGCGTTCTGGTTGTAACTCAGCAACCACAATCCGCTGACGATCACCGCTGGGGGTTAGAGGCTGACGGAGCAATCCGGCACTTCGGCGGCGTTGACAACCGTGCGGCCCTCGACCACCACGGTGACCGTTCCGGTGCATCCGGAGCTGCTCATGGTGCCGTCGAAGGTAGCCGTGGCGGCATGACCGTCCGTGGTGCGCGCCTCACAGCGAGCCGTGCCGGCCAGCGATGTTCCGCTTCGCGTCAGGTCGGTGGCACAGTCCGGCTTGCCTTGCAGCTCGATGCCCGCCTGGGCCAACTGGTCCTGGATGCCCTTCTCCAGGGCTCTGGACGCCGCAGCGTCGATGCTTCCGGACAGCCGATCAGTGATCTCGGAGCAGCCGGTGACCGCGAGTAGCGGTAGGACGAGGACGACAAGTAGCCTGCGCACGAACGCAGCATAGACGATCATGATCGTCACGCCGCATGTGGAGGCGACAGAATTTGAGACAGTCTCGTCCGGATTATGGACACCACCTCGTAGTCCGCGCATAGGCGTGCGAGTATTGCTGGCATGTTGAACGCGTCGATGCTCTACCTCGTGGTCCGCCGCCACGTGGATTTCCGGCGCGTCGCCAGCATGATGTGTCTGGCCAGCTGACCCGCCCGTCGATTCTATTCCGGGCGCTCGGACGTGTCGGCTAATCGGTCACCGTCGATCTGACCCGCGCGTTTCGCTGCGTCCCCGACCCCTCGAGGACGAGATCTCTCAATGCCACCGAGCAAGGTTGACATCCCCCGCCGACCGCGCGGCGAAGGCCAGTGGGCGTTCGGCCACCTCGAACCCCTCAACCCCAACGAGCGGGTCAAGAGGGACGACGACGGCCTCAACGTGCGTGCGCGCATCGAGAACATCTACAGCAAGCGGGGCTTCGCCAGTATCGACCCGCAGGACCTGCGCGGCCGGTTCCGCTGGTACGGCCTGTACACCCAGCGTCGTCCCGGCATTCCCGGTGGACGCACGGCCGTGCTGGAGCCGCACGAGCTAGACGACGAGTACTTCATGCTGCGGGTGCGCATCGACGGCGGTGCGCTCACCACCGAACAGCTGCGCGTCATCGCGGACATCTCCACCACCTACGCGCGCGACACCGCCGACGTCACCGACCGGCAGAACGTCCAGCTGCACTGGATCCGTGTCGAAGACGTTCCGGCCATCTGGGAGAAGCTCGAGGCCGTCGGGCTGTCCACGATGGAAGCGTGCGGAGATACGCCGCGGGTCATCCTCGGTTCACCGGTGGCGGGCATCGCGGCCGACGAGGTCCTCGACCCGGAGTGGGCCATCGAGGAGATCCAGAACCGCTATATCGGCTCGCACGAATTCTCGAACCTGCCACGTAAGTTCAAGTCGGCCATCAGCGGGCTGCCCGACGTCTCACACGAGACCAGCGACATCTCCTTCATCGGGGTCAACCACCCCGAGCACGGCCCCGGCCTCGACCTCTGGGTCGGTGGTGGACTGTCCACCAACCCGAAGCTGGCCGTGCGCCTCGGCACCTGGATCCCGCTGGAGGAGGTGCCAGAGGTCTGGGCCGGCGTCACCCGCATCTTCCGCGACTACGGCTACCGCCGCCTGCGGCACCGCGCCCGCCTGAAGTTCCTCGTCGACGACTGGGGTGCGGAGAAGTTCCGCGAAGTGCTCGAGTCCGACGACTACCTGGGCCGCAAGCTGATCGACGGCCCGGCTCCCCCGGTCCCCGAGCAACCCTTCGACCACGTCGGCGTCCACGAGCAGAAGGACGGCCGCTACTACGTCGGCGTGGCTCCGCTGGTGGGACGTGTTTCCGGAACCACTCTCGCGACCCTGGCCGACATGGCCGAACGGCACGGCTCGACCCGGATCCGGGCCACGCCGTATCAGAAGCTCGTCATCCTCGACGTCGAGGCCGACGCCGTGGAGCCGCTCATCGCCGACCTCGACTCCATCGGTCTGCAGGCCCGGCCCAGCGTTTTCCGCCGTGGCACCATGGCCTGCACGGGCCTGGAGTACTGCAAACTGGCCATCGTGGAAACCAAGGGCCTGGCCTCTGACACCGTGGCCGAGCTGGAGAAGCGCCTCGAGGATGTCAACGACCAGCTCGACGTGCCGATCACCCTCAACGTCAATGGCTGCCCCAACTCGTGCGCCCGCATCCAGGTCGCCGACATCGGCCTCAAGGGCCAGATCGTCAAGGGCGAAGAAGGATTCCAGGTGCATCTGGGCGGCGGCACCGGCCTGGACGCCGGCTTCGGCCGCAAGCTACGCGGGCACAAGGTCACCGCTGCCGAGCTGCCGGAATATGTGGAACGGCTGGTCCGAGGCTTTCTCGCCCAGCGCGAACCCGGAGAGCGCTTTGCTCAGTGGGTCGCTCGTGCTGAGGAGGCGGCTCTGCAATGACGACACGAGCGGCGATCCTGCACTGCCCGTTCTGCGGTGAGGAAGATCTCTTCCCGGTTGAGGAACATGGGGGCTGGGAATGCCGCTCTTGTCTGCGTGTCTTTTCGGTGAAGATGCTTGGCCTGTCCACGCGAAGGGGACTCTAGATGACCATCACCACGACCGAACCGCTGGAAGAACTCGCCCTCGACGCCGCCCGCAACCTGGAAGACGAGTCCGCCGGCAACATCGTTCGCTGGGCCCACGAGACCTTCGGTGAGAAGTTCGCCGTCACGGCGTCGATGGCTGACGGTGTGCTCTCCCACGTGGCATCCCTGGCCGTGCCCGGCATCAAGGTGCTCTTCCTCGACACGGGTTACCACTTCGCCGAGACCATCGGCACCCGCGACGCGATCGCGGCCGCCTACAACATCGACGTCGAGACCATCACTCATCCGCTGCGAGTCCCTGAGCACGAGGCGGAGTACGGTCAGCTGTACAAGATCGATCCGGACCTGTGCTGCGCGATCCGGAAGGTGTGGCCGCTGGACCGCGCGCTCGCGCCGTACGACGCATGGGCCGGTGGGCTGCGCCGCGCCGAGTCGCCCAGCCGCGCCGAGACTCCCGTCGTCACCTGGGATCCCAAGCGGCGCAAGGTCAAGATCAACCCGCTTGCCACCTGGACCGACGACGACGTCGACGAGTACGTCGCCAAGTACAACATCCTGGTCAACCCGCTCAAGCAGATCGGCTACCTGTCGATCGGCTGCGAGCCCTGCACCCGGCCGGTGGCGCCCGGTGAAGATGCCCGGGCCGGCCGCTGGGCGGGTTCGTCCAAGACCGAGTGCGGGATCCACCTCTAGTGGGCACGCCGTCGCAAGACCACAACCCCCCGGTGATCGACAGTACGCCGCGGTCGTTACCCGTCGGGAAAACCCCTGGTCGCGAGTCAGCGGAGCAACCACAACCCACTGACGATCACCGGAGATATCCGCTGCTGCTCGACCTTGCGGGCAAGCGCGCGGTGGTCGTGGGTGGGGGCCCGGTGGCCGCACGACGCGCTGAAGCGCTGGCCGATGCCGCCGCCGACCTCGTCGTCGTCGCCCCCGCCGTGTGCGAACCGATGGCCGAGCTCATCAGCGCCGGGCGGGTGCACTGGCAGCCCCGGCAGTACCGGTCCACCGATCTCGACGGCGCCTGGCTGGTGCACACCGCCACCGGCGACCGTTCGGTCGACGACGCCGTGGCCGCCGAAGCCGAAGCAGCGCGCGTATGGTGTGTCCGGGCCGACGACGCGAGTGCCTCGCCGGCGTGGACGCCAGCTGTCGCGCGCCTCGGCGATGTCGTCATCGCGGTCAGCGGCGGCGGAGATCCCGGCCGCGCCCGGGCGCTGCGCAACGCCGTGCAGGCTGCCCTGGAGAACGGTGAGCTTCCGCTGCGCCACGTCCGCACCGGACAGACCGCAGGTAGTGTCGCGCTGGTCGGAGGGGGGCCGGGCGACCCCGGGCTGATCACCACGCGCGGACGGCAACTATTGGCCGGCGCCGACGTCGTCGTCGTCGATCGCCTCGGTCCGCGCTCCCTGCTCGATGAACTGGACGACGACGTCGTCGTCATCGACGTCGGTAAAACACCAGGACACCATCCGGTCCCCCAGGACGAGATCAACCGGCTACTGGTCGAGCACGCTCAAGCCGGCCATCGGGTGGTGCGTCTCAAGGGCGGTGACCCGTTCGTGCTCGGGCGCGGCGGGGAGGAAGCGCTGGCCTGCCACGAGGCCGGCGTGCCGTTCGAAGTAGTGCCCGGGGTAACCAGCGCGGTGTCGGTGCCTGCGGCAGCCGGTATCCCGGTGACCCACCGCGGCATCTGCAAGCAGTTCACCGTCGTATCCGGACATGAAGGCCTCGACTGGCCGTCATTGGCGGCGAGCGAGGGCACCCTGGTGTTCCTGATGGGCGTCTCGCTGCTGGCGGATACGGCAACCAACCTGGTGAACGCGGGCATGGACGCCTCGACGCCGGCCGCCGTCGTCGAGGACGGATACGGCCCGCGTCAGCGACTGACCACCGGCACCCTCGCCGACATCGCCCAGCGCGCCGCCGCCGTGGGCGCCAAGCCACCGGCGGTGATCGTCGTCGGCGACGTCGTCAACGTCGCCACCGAACTCTCTAAGCCCTGACCCGCCCGTCGTGGCCCCGGACCACGACGGGCGACGACACCCCGCGGGCGCACCGCAAGGGCGAGTCGCTCAGCCGGCCGCGCCGACGGAGCCTGCGGAGCCACCAGAACCCATTGAGCCGCCGGCGAGGCGCTTCTGATACTTGTCCAACGCGGCGTCGAGGGCGGCCTCAGGGTCGATTCCGACCTCCGCAGCCAGCGCAAGCACCGAGTAGAGCAGGTCGCCGATCTCGCCGGCCAGGCCTGGCGCCGCGGCAGCCTGGAACGGCCGCCGCCCGTACTCGGTGGCTGCGAGCACCTCCTTCGCGACCTCGCCAGCCTCGCTGCAGATGTCCATACTCCGCGCCTCGATGCTCATGTAGGCATCGTTGCGCTCCAGGAAGTCCGCAACGCGCGTTATCGACTCGCCCATTCCAACCAACCTCAGCTAAATGATCATGTTTGGTGGGTTTCCTCGTGCATCACCATGCCTGCAGGCCCTTTGACGCACGAGAGAACCTACCAAACATGATCATTTAGGGAGCGGTGGGTTGGGCTTCGGACGGCGGCGTACCGCTGAGACGATCAGTAGGCGCACTGCTGCGGGAACTTGGTGCACTGAGTGATCGGCGCGCCACGTGGCGGAATGTCGGTCCACCGGTCTGGGTCGACGTCGGACAGCGTGCCGTCGGCGATCGCGTCGGTAATGGCCCACAGGCCGGCGACGTTCTGCTTGACCAGGTAGCCGCGGCTCTTCTGGCCGATGCCGCCGCGAGTCTCGAAGAACATCGCGTTGGTCCGCCATCCCGCGTATTCGCCGTCAGGTCCGGGCGCATCCAGCATGGACGCCGAGGTGACGCCCTCCGGAATGTTGATGTACGGGTAACGCGTGACGTTGACCGCTCCGTTCTTGCCGGCCGCGTCGGCCGCCACGACGGCCATCTGCCGTACGGCGTCCCACTGTGCTTCCTCCAGCATCCCCGGATCGAGCGAAATACCCATCGAGAAAGTGGTCATGTCGTCGGAATCGCCCGAGTAGTACGTGCCCTGGTGATGGATGTCGATCATGTAGTGCGGCAGGAAGTCGGCCCACAGATACCAATGTGCTTGCGACTCCACGGCGCGGTGCCGGGTGTAGTTGTCGAATACGGAGTCCGGCAGCGGCGCCAGGCCCCCGTCCACTCGGATCGAGTTGACCAGGTCGAACGTGTCCCGGTCCACGCCCCAATCCCGGTTGAGGTCGATTCCGTGGACAGTGTCCTGCCGGATGTAGGCCTCGTAGCCGTCCGGGTTGTACAACGGAATCACCACGAACGTGATCTCCTCCAGCACCTCGCGGGCATGCTTCCCGCCAGCCGCCAGTTGCTTCAGGAACGCAAGCGAAGCCTCCGCTCCGTACGGCTCGTTGCCGTGGATACGGCCCTGGACCCAGACCCGGGTATCTCCGGATCCGATGTAGGCCACGCTCAGCGAACGGCTCTCGCCGCTCAGGCCGATCTCCTCCACTTGGACCGCGCCCTTGCTGCGCGCCTCGATCGCTTTCAGCTCAGCTTGGACATCCTCATAGCTGAGCATGGCAGACCGGTTCGGGTCCTCCTGCCCCGGTGGGACGTGCGGACCTCCAGGCTTGCCGGCAACGGCGACGCCGGCCGAGCCGGCCACCAACGCCAGAACAAGCATGCAGACGAACAAGATCGGGTGACGACGGTGTGGGCGGCTCATGGACGTCCCTTCTGCCGGCGGCGCACCGACGAAATGTCGGCCCTATGACGTATAGCACACTGTCGTCACAGAAAGTCAATAAGAACCCGCGCGAATAGGGGCGCCGGATAGGGAGCGGGGTCGGGCGCCTGGATAGCAAGGCCGAGGAAGGAGTCGCACTGGGTTTGTGCGTCGACTGACGAGAACGCAGCTAGCCAGGATGCCCGGGCCCGCGAGCCCGGCGACTCCCTATTCGCGCGGGTTCTAAGCGGGCCACGTGTTGATCAGGTCATCGCGCCTGGAGATGTCTCACCTCCGGCTCAGTCGCGCACCACTGCCCCGTCACTGGTGAAACGACGTTGGCGCACGGGCGAAACCCGTGCGCCAACGTCGCGTTCACATCACACCGGCGGCATTCAGGCGCAGGCCGATGTGTACTCGTAGGCGTCGGCCGTCTCACCGGTGACGTCCGCCTCGACCGTCGACACACCGAGCGGGGCGTCTTCGTCGGGGCGGTTGATCACCGCGGTGCGCGTGGCGGTCTCGTCCGGGTCGCCGCCGAAGGTAGCCGTGGGCAGCATGCCCTCGTAGTCGACCTCGAGCCCATCCACCGCCGACCGCAGGCCGGCCCGGGTCAGGTCTTCGTTCGCGGCCGCAGCTTCCAGAGCCGCCTTGATCGGGTACGACCACACCCAGCCGAAGATGAAGCCCTCATTGTCCGGCAGGTCGCCTCCAACTGATTCACGCATGGCTTCGTGCCCGGCTGTGTCCGCCTCCCAGCCTTCCCACGGAGCGATATGCAGGTAGACGGCCTTCAGCGCCTCACCCGCCGGGGAGTCCAGCAATGCGGGGTTCCACGTAGGCACCGAGCCGAGGAACTGGCCCTCGAAACCGTTGGCGATCGAACCGCCGACGATCGCTGCCGCCTCGGCCGGGCCAACGGCAAGTACGACGACGTCCGCGCCGCTGCCCACGACCTGGCCGATCGCCGCGTCCTGCGAGCCGACGACGGCGTCCGGGGCGGTCTCGACCCAGCCGGCGAACTCCACGTCGTTCGCCTCGGCCCACGCCTCGACACCGGCCGCGGAGTCTCCTCCGTAGTCGCCCGGGTAGCCGACAGCGAGAACCGACGACGGCTCCGCGACATTCGCAGCGGCCCAATCCAGGCCGATCTGCGACTCGATGCAGTACGAATACCCCGACTCCAGGATCAGACCCTGGTCGCTGTCCTCGAAGTGCCAGCCCGACCACCACGTCGCCGGGGCGCCGATGACGTCGTCGCTGTCCATGTCGGACAGGATCGCCTCGGTGGGTTCCGTTCCGAGAGTCTGGGCCAGCGCCAGGATGTTCGGCTCGATCTCCCGGTACCGGGCGCTGTGCTCCTGCGGGTCGTACAACGTGTCGCGAGTGTACGTCGCGATGTCGATGTCGAAGCCGCCGATGCCGCCGTCCTCGTTCACCCGCTGCCAGAAGGCGCCCTGACCGGCCGTGATGGGGATCGCCAGCGCCGCGAACGGCCCTTCGCTCAGGTCGGACAGCACACCCAGGTAGATACAGCCGTTGTCCGGATTGACCGCCTCCGGGCACGGCTCCTCGGTGACGCCGATGTCGAAGGCGATGCCGTCGGCCTCTCCCTCATCCGGCGGCTCGTCCTCGTCGGCGGGGTCGTCTTCTTCGGTGACCTCCGGGGTCTCGTCTTCGGCGCCGTCGTCGTCATCGACGGCACAGGCCGTCGCCATCAACGCCACCACTCCGAGCACGGCGACCAAGCGCCGTGTCTTGGTACTTTTCATCGGAATCTCCTCTTTCTGTCGGTTCGGATCAGTGGTCGGTTGTCGCTAATGCGAGAACGGCCAGGCCTTCCAGTAGTTGCGGACTCTGATCCACAGTCCGTACAGCCCACGAGGTTCAAGGACGAGGAACACCACGATCAACGCCCCGAACAACATCGTCTGGAGCTGGAAGACAGACAGGAAACCGCTGCCTGGGCTCGTGGAGATGAAGGGCACGACGTCGGCCAGTTCCGAGACCAGCCGCGGCATGAGCACCACGAATGCCGCTCCCAGGATGGATCCGCTGATCGTGGCGATGCCGCCGATCAGGATGACGGCCAGGAAGTCGATGGACAGGAACAGGTTCCAGTTGGTGGGGGTGACCCGGCCGATCACCAGCACCAGCAGGGCTCCGGCAATACCCGCGTAGAACGACGAGATCGTGAATGCCAGTGTCTTGGTGCGCTGCAGCGACACACCCATCACCGCGGCCGCCACGTCCCGGTCTCGCACAGCGGCGAAGGCCCGGCCGAGTTTGGACCGGGTCAGATTGCGGGCGGCGATCGCCATCACGACGAAGATCGCGAAACAGACGAAGTAGAACACCGCTTCGCGCGAGAGGATGTGGCCGAACACGTGGTAACGCGCGCGTAGATCCAGGCCGAACAGGACCGGCTCCGCGGGTGCCCGGCCGACGCCGGCTCCGCCGGTGATCGAGCGCGCTTCCTTGAAGATGTGCTCGCCGATGAAGACCAGGCCGAGGGTGAGGATCGCCAGGTACAGTCCTCGGACCCGTGCCGCCAGCGGTGCCACCAGCAGCCCGACGGCGGCCGGCACTATCCCGGCCATCGGCAGCCAGATCGCCATGTCGAGGCCGAGACCGACGACGCTGTCGGTTGCCTCCCCTCCGAAGATCGCCGCCGTGTATGCGCCCAGGCCCATGAAGAACGCATGCCCCAGGGACACCTGCCCGGCGTAGCCGGTGATCAGGTTGAGCCCGATGCCACCGATCGCGAAGATGAAGACCGTCGTGAGCAGGCTGGTCAAGTCGCGGCTGAGCACAAACGGCAACATCAGCACGACGGCGACCAGCGCCAGCGTCCACGCGCGCTTCGCCGGGGTGTTCCAGATCGCCTGATCAGCGCCGTAGGACGTGTAGAGCATCGGGCGCCCCCGCAGACCTCCGCGCCGGCCTCCGAGGAAGCTCCCACTGCGGCCCCCGGACGGCCCGCCGCCGGCCGGGCGGCCACGTTCGGGTGCTGTGGTGGTTCCGGTCATACGCGCTCCACCTCTCGGGTGCCGAACAGGCCGTACGGCCGGAACACCAGGACGACGATCATGATCACGTAGGGCACGACGACGTCGAAGTTCGCGCCGAGCCACGGCGCGTATTGGGGCTGGTAGGTACGCGTCAGCGCCTCGGCCACACCGATGAACAACCCCGCGTAGACCGCACCCTTGATGGAGTCCAGCCCACCGACGATGATCACCGGCAGTGCCTTCAGCGCGACCAGCGCCAGGACCGCGTCGAACCCGCCCGCCGCGGTGCCGATGAGCATCCCGGCGAGCGCGGCCAGCGCGGCGGAGATGGCCCAGGCCAGGCCGAACATCCGGCCGACGTTCACGCCCTGGGCAAGGGCGACCTCCTGATCCATCGAGGTGGCCCGCATGGCCAGCCCCAGCCGGGACCTCGCCAGGAACAGCCCGACGGCACCGATGGCCACCATCGAGATGACGATCTTCGCGACGTCGACCTGCGCGACCCCGATGCCGAAGACCGACATCCGTTCCAGGCCCCACGGGTCGCCGACGGTTCGGACCTGGGCACCGATCAGGCGATGGGCGACGACGAACAGCACGATGAACACACCGACGGTGACCATGGCCGCGGCGAACGGCAATTTGCCCACCATGGGCCGTAACGCCACCCGTTCCGTGGCCAGGCCTACGAGCGCCAGCACAGCCATCGCCGCGATGACGGCCAGCGGGAACGGGATCCCCACGCTGGTCGCGAAGACCGACGTCACGTAGGCGCCCAGGATCATCAGGGCGGGCTGCGCGAAGTTGATCACACCAGTAGCGCGGTAGATGATCACGAAGCCGACGGCCAGCAACGCATAGGTGCTGCCGATCCCCAGCCCGCGGATCAACCCCAACGAGATCAGCTCGCTCACGTGTGGACCTCCGTCAGGTCGCCGCCGGGGAACTTCTTGGTGCCGCCGTACATGTCCTCGATCAGGTCCCCGAACCGGTCGTGCAGTGTGGCCCGTTTGACCTTCTGAGTGGCAGTCAGCTCGCCGTCATCGTGATCGAGCTCTTTGGGGAAGGTCCGGAACTGGCGGATATTCTCGACCCGCGCGAAATTCTCGTTGACCTGTTTGACGATGCCTTGGATCAGCTCCAGGACCTCACGCTTCTCGGTGAGGTCGCGATAGGTGGTGTACGGGAGCCGCCGACGCTGCGCCCAGTTGCCGACCGTCTCCAACTCGATGCCGATCAACGCGGTCAGGTAATTTCGCCTATCCCCGATCACGACGGCTTCCTTGATGAACGGGGATGTCTTCAGCGCGTTCTCGATCTCCGACGGTGCGATGTTCTTGCCTCCGGCGGTGATGATCACGTCTTTGATCCGGTCGACGATCTTCAGATGTGACCCGTCCACCCACTCGCCGACGTCCCCGGTGTGCAGCCAGCCGTCGGCGTCCAGCACCTCCGCCGTCTTGTCGGGCTTGTTCCAATAGCCGGCGAAGTTGGCCGGATGCCGGGTGAGCACCTCGCCGGTGGCTTCGTCCAGGCGCAGCTCCGTGCCGGCGTGTGGCTCACCCACCGTGCCGAGCTTCACCCGGTCGCCACGAGTTCCGGTGGCCACGGCCGAGTTCTCCGTCATGCCGTAGGCCTCCCGGATCACCACGCCGATACCGAAGAAGAACTTCAGCACCTCCGGGGCGATCGGGGCAGCACCCGAACCACACGCGCGGACCTTGCGCAGCCCGATCCGGTCGCGCAGAGCCCGGAACAGCAATGGATAACCGAGCGCGTATAGCAGCCGGGTCCGTGCGGTCGGACGCCCCTCGCTTCGGACGAGATCGTCGGCGATCCGTCCCGCCAGCGCCATTCCGGCGCCATAGACAAGCCGCTTGAGACGGGACGCGGTGCTCATCCTGATCTGGATTCCGGCGTGGATCTTCTCCCAGATCCGCGGCACACCGAAGAACAGCGTCGGCTGCACCTCGCGCAGGTTCGCGGCGACGGTGTCGATCGATTCGGCGAAATGGACCGTGGTCCCCGCGGCCGCGTTCACCCAGATAGTGGCCGCCCGCTCCACGACATGGCACAGCGGCAGGTAGGACAACGTCACGTCGCTGGAGTGCGGGGGCGGGTCGTAGAGGCCTGAGCCGGCGCCGAGCGTGTCAGTCGCGAAGGACACGTTGCGTGCGGTGAGCATCGCGCCCTTCGGCGGGCCGGTGGTTCCGGATGTGTAGATGAGGGTGACGACGTCGTCGGGCTCGGCGGCTGCGGCGGCATCGTCGAGCAGCGTGGGATTCGCGGCCAGGTGCTCCCGGCCGCGCTCGATGAAGTCCGGCCAGAACAGCAGCTTCGGGTTCTGGTACTCACGCACCCCGCGCGGCTCGAGGTACACGATCCACTCGAGATCCGGACACTGGTCTTCCACGGCCAGCGCCTTGTCCACTTGCTCCTGGTCCTCGGCGACCAGCACCCTGGCTCCGGAGTCGCGCAGCAGGTAGGCGACCTCGGCCGGCGGGTTGGTCGAGTAGAGGCCGACGCTGATCGCGCGGATCGCCACACACCCGACATCGGTGTAGAGCCACTCGGGACGGTTCTCCGAGTGGATCGCCACCCGGTCCCCCGGCCCGACCCCGAGCGCCGCCAGTCCGTGCGCCACCAGCCCGACGTTCTCCCAGTAGCCACTCCAGGTGATGTCCTGCCAGATACCGAACCGCTTCTCTCGCAGGCAGACCCGGTCCGGATCCTGCTGCGCCCACGCGCGGATCCGTTGCGGGATGGTTCGCCAGGTCTCTACGGTGCTGGCCTGCGTCGTCGTCATGCCGTCTCACCCAGGTAGGCCTTGATGACCGCGGGATCGTTCTGCACAGCCGACGGCGGCCCCAGCGAGATCCACTGTCCGAAGTCGAGAACCAGCACCCGGTCGGCGATGTCCATCACCAGTCCCATGTCGTGCTCCACCATGATCATGGTGATGCCGAGCTCGGTCCGGATATCGAGGATGAACCGGGCCATGTCTTCGGTCTCCTCGACGTTCATCCCGGCCACCGGCTCATCCAGCAGGAGCAGCTGAGGAGCCATGGCCAGCGCCCGCCCGAGTTCGACCCGCTTCTTCAGCCCGTACGGCAGCATCCCCACCAGGCTGCGGCGGATGGCCTCGATCTCGAGGAAGTCGATGATGTCTTCGACCGCGCGCCGGTTCTCGATCTCGGCTCGCTTCGCCCGTCCGGCGTACACGAGCGCGGACAACGTGCCGTAGTTCAGGTGCTGATGCCGGCCCAGCATCAGATTGTCCAGAACGCTCAAGTTGTCGAACAGCTCGATGTTCTGGAACATGCGCGCCACGCCGCGCCGGGCGATGTGATCCGGGCGTTGTCCCAGCAGCTCTTCGCCGCGAAACCGGATCCGGCCCTGCTGCGGGCGATAGACGCCGGACAGGCAGTTGAAGATGGATGTCTTCCCGGCGCCGTTGGGCCCGATGATGGCGAACAGCTCGCCGTCGTCGACGGTGAAACCCACCTGATCGATCGCCGTCATGCCGCCGAAGCGCAGCGTCAGGTCGTCCACCTCGAGGAGCGGAGCGGCAGTCATGACAGCCACCTCTTCCGGCGCTTGTAATGCTTGACATCTCGGAAGGAAACCGCGCCTTCGTCGGCGAGGCCGAGATAGAACTCGCGGATGTCGTCGTCAGCCCGAAGTGCCTCCGCCGACTTGTCCATGACGATCTTGCCGGTCTCCAGAACATAGCCGTGTGAGGCGACGGACAGCGCCATGGCCGCGTTCTGCTCGACCAGCAGGACAGCGGTGCCTTGCTCATTGATCTCGAGGATGAGGTCTTTCATCTGCTGGACGAGCAGCGGCGCCAGCCCGAGGCTGGGTTCGTCGAGCAGGAGGTAGTCCGGCTGGGCCATCAGCGCACGGCCCATCGCGAGCATCTGCTGCTCACCACCCGACAGGTAGCCGGCGACCTGAGTGCGACGCTCGGCCAGGACGGGGAACAGCGTGTACGCACGCTCCAGTCCGGCCCCGATCGTGTCGCGGTCCGCGGTATGGGCGCCGATGCGCAGGTTCTCCTCGACAGTGAACTCGGTGAAGATCCGCCGGCCTTCCATCACCTGCCCGATACCAGCCGCCACCGTCCCCGGGGCGTCGAGATGGTCGATCGGGCGGCCGTCCAGGGTCACGCTGCCTCGCGTGATCGAGCCGCGGTGGATGTCCAGCAGGCCGGTGATCGCCCGCAGAACTGTGGTCTTGCCCGCTCCGTTGGCCCCCAGCAGCGCAACGATCTCGCCCCTGGGCACCTCGAGCGTGACACTCTTCAGTACGAGGATGACGTCCTCGTACACGACGTCCAGGTTTTCGATCGCCAGCACTCAGGCCTCGTTTCGTCGCCCGGCAACCATCACGTGACAACCACTTAACTCACCAGCGGTGATAGGTTCCTACTCGCCAGTAGCTTTGGTGTCAATGGTTATCGGCCAGCTGTGGCCAAGCTGTTCGGAAATGTGTACCCGTTCCGACATCGGCGACGTGTGCGCACCAACGCGCCATTGCGGGCATGGCTCGCTGGGCACACGTAGACCTTGGTGAGATACCGATTTCCGACCGGCCTCCAGCGTGCCATGCCGCACTCGGGCGTGCGCACGTCGGAAGGCGGCGCCTACTTCCAGCGGAAGTGCACGAAGACCCGGCCGAAGTTGTCGGAGTCCTTCTCCACGCGGTGGTAGAGAGCCTTGATCTCCTTCTGCTGCAGGAACCGCAGCACACGTTTCTTCAACTGACCAGACCCCTTGCCGGGGATGATCTCGACGAGTTTGGCCTTCTTCTCCACAGCCTCGTCGATGATGTCGCGTAGCTGGCGGTCGATCTCCCCACCGCGGTTGTAAACGTCGTGCAGATCGAGCTTGAGCTTCACCTGACATATCGTCCCCCGCGCACACGAGCCGCCGCAAGCGGAGCCACCCCCGACTTCGATACCGCCAGATGCCTCTGAATCGGTTCATCCGGCCACCTAGCCAACCTGGCGGTATCGAAGTGGCACGCACCACCCCGCGAATCCGCCCAACTGGTACGGACCTGCTTGCTGAGCAGGCGCTTTCATCCGCCGCCGACACGCTCGCGAAGCACTCCGGAACATCAGTGCACACACGCCTACGCGCAAGATCATCCCCACCGCACGGCCACCCCGCGACAAACCCGGGAAAGACACGATCAAACTGATCAACCAAGATGCTTGACGGGGCCGTGATCTGCGCGTAACACTTGGGTTGCGTAGTACAGAACGGTTGCTTATTAAGCAACCTACCGGTAATAACCTGCGCATATGCCTGGCATCACTCGATGTCACTCTAACTTCAATTCACCCAAACCGGGACATCTCCACGCTGCTCAGAAGGGGGCGACATGACCGATCTACTCGGACACCAGTTCACGGAGACGACGGTTACTGAACCGCCCGTGAAGAGCACACCGACCAGCCCACAGATCCTGCTCTACCCGAGGGTGCGAAAGTCTCCGTACTTCTGGCAGTCCCGCGCCCACGGTGTGGCGATGTACAGCGTGTACAACCACACATATCACCCGCGCCACTACGGCGACCCGGTCGCGGAGTACTGGCATCTGCTCAGCGACGTCACGCTGTGGGACGTCGGCGTGGAACGCCAGCTGGAGATCTCCGGCCCGGACGCCTTCGACTTCACCAACTACCTGGTCCCCCGTGACCTCAACAAATGTGCCGTCGGCCAGTGCAAGTACGTGTTCATCACCGCCCCCGACGGCGGCATCATCAACGACCCCATTCTGCTTCGCGTCGAGGAGAACCGGTTCTGGCTCTCGCTGGCGGACAGCGACGTTCGGCTATGGGCACTCGGTCTCGCCCAGGCCGGCGGCTGGAACGTGCAGATCCAGGAGGTCGACGTCGCGCCGGTCCAGGTGCAGGGGCCCAGGTCCAAAGACGTCATGGTCGACCTGTTCGGGCCGTCCATCCTCGACATGCCCTACTACTACATGCGCAGCTACACCCTCGACGGCATGGATGTGGTCGTCAGCCGCACCGGGTACACCGGCGAGGTCGGCTACGAGATCTACTTGTACAACGCCACCGCCAACGCCGCCCGGCTCTGGCAGGCGGTGTGGCAGGCCGGTCAGGCCCACAACATGCGGGTCATCGGGCCGTGCCACATCCGCCGGATCGAGGGCGGCATGTTGTCCTACGGCTGTGACATCACGCTCGACACCAATCCGATGGAGGTCGGTTACGACTACCGCTGGATGGTCGATCTCGACCAGGAGGCCGACTTCGTCGGCAAGGAGGCTCTCCAGCGGATCCGTGACAACGGCGTGTCCCGGCTGATGGTCGGCCTGGAGATCGACGGCGAGCCGCTCGGTTCGTTCAACGACGGCTCCATGATCGAACCCTTCACCGTGCTCGCGCCGTCGGCCACCCACCGTGAGGTCATCGGCTCGGTGACGAGTGCGTGCTACTCCCCCAGGCTGGAGCGCAACATCGGGCTCACGATGCTCTCGCTCGAGTTCACCTCGCTCGGCACCAACGTCGTCGTAGAGACGCCTACCGGGCTGCGGGCCGGGGTCGTCGTCGAGAAGCCTTTCGTCGATCCGCGCAAGCAGACTCCACGGTCATAGATCCGGCCGGACGCCGACCGTCCCGTGGAGAACGGAGAGTGCGACGATGAAACAGCCCATCCCTGGGACACGTCGCCAGCTGGCCCGGAACCGGCAGGCTTGGCAGGCGTTGCTCGAGAGGCCGCGCTTCGAGATCATCCCGTTGCCCGGTGTCGCCGAGCGGCTGACCTATCTGCCGGCCGGGACCAAGGTCACGGTTACGGCCTCGCCCCGTCATGGCGTGGAAGCCACCGTCGGGCTCGCCGAGTCTCTAGCCAAGAGCGGATTCGACGCGGTTCCACACCTCGCGGCGCGACAGTTCACCGACGAGGAGCTCACCGATGCGCTACATCGGCTACATGCTGCGGGCGTCCGTGATCTGTTCGTCGTCGGCGGCGACAGCCCTCCCCCCGAGGTCCGTCGTTTGGGACCTCTCCATGGTGTGGCGGGCATGCCGAGCGGCGACGCCCCTCCCCAGGAGGTCCGTCGATTGGGACCTCTCCATGGTGTGGCGGGCATCGGCGAGCGAGGAACGAGCGAGTCCGCTGGGCGGGGAGAGGTCCCAATCGACGGACCGCCTCGGGCCGGCGTCTTCCCCGACGGACTCAGTCTGCTCAAGGCCATCGACGCATCGCCATACCGGTTCGACGAGATCGGTGTGCCGTCCTACCCGGAAGGCCATCCGAACATCGACGACGACACCCTGTGGTCCACCCTGGTGGCCAAGCAGGACTACGCCACCTACACGGTGACGCAGATGTGCTTCGACGCCGACCTCGTCCGCCGCTTCGCCATCGATGCCCGTGCACATGGCGTCACGCTGCCGATCATCGCCGGGATACCCGGCGCCGTCGCCGCGGCGAAGCTCCTGCGGGTCAGCTTCCGCATCGGGGTGGGTGACTCGGTCCGGTTCGTCCGCAGGCACCGGGCCGTGGCCCGTCGGCTGCTCAGGCCGCACAGTTATCGCCCCGACGCACTGCTGCGCAAGTTGGTGGCGGCGACGTCCGACGATGCCGCGGTTGCTGACGAAGGCCAGGGCCGGAGGCACCGCCGGCCGGCCACCACCCGATCGCCGCTGGTGGCGGGTCTGCACATCTACACGTTCAACGAGATAGCCCCGACCGTGCGCTGGCTCGAACAGCGCCGCCGGAGCCTCAGCTCAGGAGAGGAGGTGGCCGCCGATGACCATGCCGTCTGACCTCGCGGTCTCCCGTAGTGCCGTGCTTGAACCGCTGGACCACATCGCCGCCGGAATGGGACTCGGCGACCATCTGCTCGAACCGTACGGGCGGGCGACGGCGAAGATCTCGCTCGAGGCGATCGGCGAACTCCACGACCGTCCGCCCGGCCGTTACGTCGTTGTCACCGCGATCACACCGACCCCGCTGGGTGAAGGCAAGACCACCACCACGGTGGGACTGGGGCAGGCATTCGGTGTCCTGAACCAGCGCGGCGTCATCGCCATCCGCCAGCCGTCCATGGGCCCCACGTTCGGCATCAAGGGCGGCGCCGCCGGCGGCGGCTATTCGCAAGTGGTGCCGATGGAGGCGCTGAACCTCCATCTCACCGGCGACATGCACGCGGTCACGGCAGCCCACAACCTGCTGGCCGCCATGGTGGACAACCATCTCTTCCAGGGCAACCGGCTGGGCCTCGATCCGCACTCGGTGACCTGGCGCCGGGTGCTGGACGTCAACGACCGCCACCTGCGGCACGTCGTGACCGGCCTCGGCGGACGCGCCGACGGCACGCCCCGTCAGACCGGCTTCGACATCACCGCGGCCAGCGAGGTCATGGCCGTGCTGGCGCTGTCGGCTTCACTGCAGGACCTGCGCGCGCGCCTGGGCCGGATGGTGGTGGGCTACACCTACGACGGTGAACCCGTCACGGCGGAGGCGATCCGCGCCGCGGGCGCCATGACCGTCATCCTGCGCGAGGCGATCAAGCCCAACCTGATGCAGACCGTGGAAGGCACCCCGGTGCTGGTGCACTGCGGTCCGTTCGGCAACATCGCCCACGGCAACTCGTCGATCATCGCCGACCGGATCGGCATCCGCGGCAGCGACTACCTGATCACCGAGGCCGGTTTCGGCGCCGATATGGGCGCGGAGCGGTTCTTCAACATCAAGTGCCGGACCTCCGGGCTGGTGCCCGACGCCGCCGTGATCGTCGCGACGGTGCGAGCCCTGAAGGCGCATTCCGGCAATTACCGCATCGTGGCCGGCAAACCGCTGCCCGAGGATCTCCTGGACGAGAACCCCAGGGATGTCTTCGAAGGTGCAGCCAACTTGCGCCGCCAGATCGCCAACGTCCGGCTGCACGGCGTCACCCCGGTGGTGGCGGTGAACGCGTTCCCCACCGACCACCCCAGCGAGCGGCAGGTCATCCTGGACGTCGCCGCGGAAGAAGGCGTACGCGCCGCGGTCAGCACTCATTTCTCCGATGGCGGCAAGGGCGCGGTACCGCTCGCCGAAGCAGTGGCGGAAGCCTGTGAGGAACCCTCTGAGTTCCGCCTCCTGTACGCCGACGACCTGCCGCTCACCGGCAAGATCGACACCGTTGCCAGGGGCGTGTACGGCGCCGACGGCATCGACATCGCGCCGGCGGCGCAGCGTCAGCTGGACAGCTACGAGCGCCACGGATACGGCAACCTGCCGGTCTGCATCGCCAAGACCCATCTCTCGTTGTCGGCGGATCCCACGCTCAAAGGCGCCCCGCGCGGCTGGCGGCTGCCGGTACGCGAGGTGCGGGCCTCCGTCGGCGCCGGTTTCATCTACCCGATCTGCGGCGACATGCGCACCATGCCGGCGCTCTCGTCGTCACCGGCGGCGGAACATATCGACATCGACGGCAACGGCAACATCGTCGGGCTGAAATGACGGGCGCGGCGGAAAGGAGGGAGGACGTGGTCATGAACTCGAACACCATGCCAGAACGTGCCGATGTGGTGGTGATCGGCGCCGGAATCGTTGGCAACTCCCTCGTCTACCACCTCGCCGAACGAGGGTGGAGAAGCATCGTCCTGCTCGACAAGGGCCCGCTGCCTGATCCCGGCGGCTCCACCGGGCACGCGTCGAACTTCATCTTCCCGGTCGATCATTCCAAAGAGATCACCGCGCTGACGCTGGACTCGATGAACCAGTACGAGAAGCTCGGCGTCCTCACCACCTGCGGCGGCATCGAAATCGCCCGGACCGAGGAGCGCGAAGAGGAGCTGCGCCGCCGGATGTCCTCGGCCACGGCGTGGGGTATCGATGCCGAACTGATCAGCGCGGCCCGCGCCGTCGAGCTGATGCCGTTCATGAATCGCGACATCATCCGGTCGGCGTTCTGGACGCCGTCCGTCGCGGTCGTGGACCCGCTGCAGGCCGGCGCGCTGATGCGGGAGCAGGCGGCGGCGATGACCGACCTCACGGTCGCGGCGAACACCGAGGTGCTCGACATCGAGACCGACCGCGGCCGGGTCACCAAGGTGGTCACCGACCGCGGCTCGATCGAAGCGGAGACGGTCGTCGTCGCCTGCGGTGTGTGGAGCCCGCGGATCGCGCGGATGGCCGGAGCGACGATCCCGCTCACCCCGGCCGTACATCAGATGCTCGATGCGGGACCGATCCCGGAGCTCGCCGAGACCGGAGTCGAGATCGCCTACCCGATCGTGCGCGACATGGATCCGTTCATGTACGAGCGGCAGAGCGGCGCCGACCTGGAAGTGGGCTCGTACGCGCACCGTCCGATCCTGCACGACCCGGACGACATACCGTCCATTGCCGCTTCCCAGCTCTCCCCCACCCAGCTGCCGTTCACGCACGCGGACTTCGATCCGCAGATGGAGGACGCACTACAGCTGTTCGGCAGCATCCTCGACCGTGACGACGTCGGGGTCCGGCACGCGATCAACGGTTTGCTATCGCTCACCGCCGACGGCGCTCCGCTCCTCGGGGAGACCCCCGAGGTCAAGGGGTTGTGGTCGGCCGCTGCCGTGTGGATCAAGGAAGGGCCGGGCGTCGGCCGCGCGCTGGCCGACTGGATGACCGACGGCGCAACCGAGATCGACCTGCACGGCGCCGACATCGCCCGCTTCTACCCGCACCAGCGCACGCAGGCGCATGTCCGCGCCCGCGCCTCGGAAGGGTTCAACAAGACCTACGGCATCATCCACCCGCGTGAGCAGTGGGCGTCGTCGCGCCAGCAGCGACTCTCCCCGTTCTACCAGCGCGAGCAGGAGCTCGGCGCGGAGTTCTTCGAGGTCGGCGGCTGGGAACGGCCGCAGTGGTACGAGTCCAACGCCGCCCTCGTGGACGAGTTCGGTGTGTCCGACCGGCCGCACGAGTGGGACCGCCGCTGGTGGTCGCCGATCATCAACGCCGAACACCTCGCCATGCGCGAGCGCGCGGCCATGATCGATCTGACCGCGTTCGCGCAGTTCGAGGTGGTCGGCCCCGGGGCCATGGCGTATGTGCAACGGATGATCGTCGGCCAGGCCGATCGTCCCGTCGGACGGCTGATCTATACGCCGGTCCTGGGCCCGGACGGCGGCTTCCGCAGCGACCTCACCGTCGTGCGGCTGGACGAGGACCGCTACCGCGTCATCACCGGTGGCGCGGACGGTGCCCGCGACCGGGCCTGGTTCGCCGCCCACCTGCCCGACGACGGCTCGGTCAGCCTGGTGGATCTGACGTCGGCGCTGTGCACGCTCGGGTTGTGGGGACCCCGGGCGCGCGCCGTTCTCGAAGCGATCACCGATGACGATGTCAGCAACGAAGCCTTTCCGTTCGCCACCGCCCGGCACATTCACATCGGCACCGTCCCGGTGCTCGCACTACGGGTCTCCTACGTCGGCGAACTCGGCTGGGAGTTGCACGCTCCGTTCGAGCAAGGCCGGCAGTTGTGGGACGCGGTGGCCGAGGCGGGGCGCCCGCAGGGCATCGTCCCAGCCGGGATCGGCGTCTACGGCACCACCGGGCGCATCGAGAAGGGCTACCGGCTGATGGGCGCCGAACTGGAGTCCGAGTACACCCCGGTGGAGGCCGGGCTGGCCGCACGCCGGGTGAAGGAAGCGGACTTCATCGGCAAAGCCGCCTATGTCGCAGCTCGCGAACGTCCGCTAGCTGCCACCATGTGCACGCTGACCGTCGACGACCACCATGACTCGTCAGGGCAGCTGCGCTACCCGCAGGGCGGCGAGCCGATCCTGACTCTGGCCGGCGAGCGCATCGTGGACCGGCTCGGACGGCCGTCGTACGTGACCACCGCTGGTGCCGGGCCGTCTGTCGGCTCCTACCTCCTGATGGCGTATCTCCCGGTGGAGCACGCCGTCGAAGGGGCGTCGCTGCAGGTCCAGTACATGGGTGAGCGATACCCGGTGACGGTGGCCCGAACCGGGCGCACACCACTGTTCGATCCGGACGACTCCCGCATGAAGGCTTAGGGCGGAGGTGCGTGATGCAGATCCTGGTCTGTGTGAAACGAGTGCCGGCCTCCGGCGGCGCACCCCAGTTGTCCGCTGACGGGCGCGACGTCGACACCCGCCATCTCGCGTTCACGGTCAGCCCACACGAGGAGTGCGCCATCGAGGAGGCGGTCAGTCTCGTCGCCGACCTGGGCGGCAGTGTCACCGTGCTCACGGCGGGTCCGGCCGAAGCCGACGAACAGCTGCGGTATGCGATCTCGATGGGCGCCGACCACGGGGTGCTCGTCGACACCGGTCCGGACGAGATAGATCCGCAGGCCACCGCCGCGGCCATCACTGAGGCGACCCGCGCGCTGGAGGCCGAGGCCGGTCCCTTCGATCTGATCCTGTTCGGCAACGAGTCACCGGATGCGGGGAACTACCAGGTGGGTGTCCGGGTTGCCTGCGCGCTGAATCGGCCGATGGTCACCGGTGTCAAGGGCATCGAGCTGGATCTCGAGGCCGGGCGGGCGGCGTTGCGGCGCCATGTGCCCACCGGTGTCGAGGTGTACGACGCGCCGTTGCCGGCCGCGGTCGCGGTCAAGGAAGGGCTCAACCTGCCGCGGTACCCGAGCATGCGCGGCCGTCTACGGGCGCGCAAGGCCGAGTTCGCGGTGCTCGAAGCCGCACCCGAGCCAGGTGGGCTGCGCAAGATCCGGCTCCGGCTGCCGGAGGAGAAACGGTCGGAGACCGTGCTGCTCGGGCAGGGCGCGGCTGCCGCTCCGGCCGTCGTCGACCTCCTCGAAGAACTCGAAATCGTCTGAGTCCCCCTGTTGATCATGGGCACATGGCACCTATTCGAGGCCCAAAAGGTCTCATCTGCCCATGATCAACACGAAGGTGTAGGTGAGGATTATGGTGCTGGCGCTAGTCGAGATCGGCGAAGCGGGGGTGCAGGCGTCGTCGTTGGAGGCGCTGACGCTCGCCCGTGACGTCGCTGGCTCGTTGGGTGTGCCGGTCGAGGCTGTGGTTGTGACCAGCGACGACGGGACGGACGACGACGCCGGCACGCGAGGCGACATGAGCACCGTTGATGCCGAGCTGCGGGCATACGGCGTCCAGCGATACCACCGGATGACGCATCCGCTGCTCGTGGACTACTCCCCCGAATGCTGGGGCGAGGCGGTAGCCCAGCTGATCCGGCAACTGGCGCCGCCTGCGGTGATCGCACCCGGATCCGACCGCGGCAACGAGATCATGGCACAGGCCGCCGCCCGCGCCGACCTGCCGTTGGCGGCCAACTGCACCACCGTCGACGCCGGTGCCGACGGAAGTGGCTGGCAGCTGACTCGCCTTCGCAGCGGGGGCATGTTGCTCGAAGACGCCCAGATCACCGCGCCGACCCGGCTAGTCACCGTCGCAACCGGCGCCGTAGAGCCCGCGCCCGGCCCGGCACCGGCAGCAGCGGACTCCGTCACGTTCACACCCGATTTCGGCGAAAGTTTCGTCCACAGCCGCCTCACCGAACGTGCTCAGCGCTCCGCCGGCGTGACCCTGGCCGGTGCCAGGGTGGTCGTCTCCGGTGGCCGCGGAGTCGGCAGCGCCGACGGGTTCGCGCCGCTGGAGGAACTGGCGAAGCTGACCGGCGGTGCGGTCGGCTGTTCCCGCGTGGCCACCAACAACGGCTGGCGGCCACACACCGACCAGGTCGGGCAGACCGGCACCAAGGTCAACCCCGATCTCTACATCGCGTGCGGGATCAGCGGAGCCACCCAGCACTGGGTCGGATGTATGGGGGCGAAGGCGATCCTGGCGATCAACACCGATCCGGAGGCGCCGCTGGTCACCAGAGCCACCTACGCGGTGATCGGCGACGTCGGCGAGGTGCTGCCGGCCGTGGTCGACGAGATCCGGCGGCGCGCGGCGACGGCCTAGGCTGTGTCCAGGGGCGGAATCACAGTTTCACCACGTCGACCCCGGGGCCCGTCACAACAGGACCCGGATCGGTAGACTAGTGCTGTGTGGAGTCAACCAGAGACGGCCGGCCGACCGGTCATGTGCAATCCGTCGAACGAGCGATCGCCATTCTGGAGTATTTGGCCCGCACCGACTGGGCCGGCGTCACTGACGTCGGACATGCGTTAGGCGTACACAAGTCAACGGCCTTTCGCCTACTCAGCACCCTGGAGAGTCGCGGACTCGTAGAACAACACTTGCAGAGTGGCAAATACCGCCTGGGCTTCGGGCTGGTGCATCTCGCCCACGCGGTCACCGTCGGGCCCGACGTCACCCGCCAGGCGCAGCCAGGCTGCGAATGGCTGGCCCGGCACAGTGAGGAAACCGTCACGCTGTCGGTCCTCGAAGGCTACGAATCAGTCACCATCGACCAGATCCTGTCCACATCCACCGTGGCCAGCCGGACGTGGCTGGGCAGGCGCACCCCGTTGCACTGCACGTCTCCGGGGAAAGTGCTGCTAGCCCACCTCACCGACGCCGAACGCAACTCCATCATCTTCGGCCAGCACGACCGCTACACCGAATACACCATTGTCGATCCGGACATCCTCGCGGCTGAGATCGACGAAGTCCGAACCAACGGCTACGCCACCACCAGCGAGGAGTTCGAGGAGGGACTCAGCGCGGCCGCCGCACCGGTGTACGCCGCCGACGGTTCGGTGGTCGCCGCTATCGGGCTGTCCGGTCCTTCGTATCGCCTCGAGGGCGATCAGTTGCTCGCCGCGGCGACGCTGGTGCGCGAGGCATCCGAGATGGCGTCCGCGGGATTCGGGCACGTCGCCGACGAATCCGAGGACACAACCGAAGCCAGCGCCTGATCGCTGACCCCATCACGTCCGTGATCGTGAGCGGTTTCCCGCACCCACAGCCGGTGATCGTGAGCAGTGATCTGTCGTTATAGCCGCAGAATTCCGCTCTTGATCACAGATCGCGATGCACGGAGTTGCTCACGATCACGCCACGGGTCGGGTCATGTCGCGCAACACGCTCCTCAAACACGAGGATCGCATCGGTATACTTTGCGATTCGCGTGAGCAAGAGAGGGAACGAGTATCAGCGACAACGAACACCAGGCCGGCGCCTCGTTCCGAGACGGCGTTTCCGCCGATCCCGTCGCAGAAGAGCAGGCGTACGTGTCGATGCTCTACGACCGGCTGGACCTGCTCCGCACCCGCACCACCAAACGCCTGGCCGAGTTGTACAAGCAGCGCGGTTTCAATCACCAGGCGGTATGGGAACGTGAAGCGTTCGTAGACCGCGAAGTGGAACGGCTCGAACGGCTGCTCTCGGTGGATCGCGGGCTGTGTTTCGGCCGCCTGGATACTCGCGATCACACGGTCTCCCACATCGGCCGCATCGCCATCGCCGACGACGAGTACAACCCGCTGCTGATCGACTGGCGGGCGCCCGCGGCCGAGCCGTTCTACCGCGCCACCGCTGCCAATCCCGGTGACCTCGCTCGTCGCCGGCACATCCAGGTACGTCACCGCAGGGTGGTCGGCGTCGACGACGAAGTGTTCTCCCCCGCGGACTCCCCGGCTGGCTCCGCCGCGGCCCTACACGGCGAGGCCGCGCTGCTGGCGTCATTGTCCGAGCACCGGACCGGCAGGATGTCGGACATCGTCGCCACGATCCAGGCCGAGCAGGACCGCATCATCCGCTCGCCGCTCGGCGGCGTGCTCGTCGTCCAGGGCGGACCCGGGACCGGCAAGACCGTTGCGGCGCTCCACCGTGCCGCGTACCTGCTTTACACCTATCGCGACCGGCTTGAGCGCAGCGGAGTCCTGGTACTGGGCCCCAACCGCACCTTCATGCGGTACATCGAGCAGGTGCTGCCGTCGCTCGGTGAAACCGGGGTCACACTCACCACGGTCGCCCGGATGCTGCCCGAGGTGGATCCGAGCCGGCCCGAGAGCCGCGAGGCCGCCGTCGTCAAAGGTGATCTGCGCATGGCTCCGGTGATCGCCGCGGCGGTCCGGCATCATCAGCGCATTCCTCGCACCGCCATCCCGCTTCACGTCGAGGGCGCCGATCTCACGCTAGAGCCGGCCGACGTCCGCGCGGCGCGGGCCAGGGCCCGCCGTTCCCGCCGGCCGCACAACGAGGCCCGTCCCGTCTTCACCCGCGAGATCCTGACCGTGCTCGCCCGGCAATACCTGGAGCGCTCTGGCCAGGTCGCCGATGACGACGACGTCGCCGACGCCCGCGCCGACCTGCGTGACGAACCCGACGTCCGTGCCGTCTTGGAAGAACTGTGGCCGGTCCTGTCCGCACCCCAGCTGCTGGCCGAGCTGTTCAGCTCTCCCAAGCTGCTCGCCACCACCGCCCGTGCACTCGACCCGGAGGAGCGGGCAGCGCTACAGCACCAGCGCTATGCCAGCGAAGAGCATCCGTGGACCGAGGCCGATGTGCCGTTGCTCGATGAGGCCGCCGAACTGCTCGGCGAACCGCCGGATGAGGCAGCGCTTGCCCAGGCGCGGCGCGAGGCCGAGGAACGACGGGCCGAGGCCGAGTTCGCGCGCGACCTGCTGACCGGGCTCGACCTCGGCTTCCCGGTCGACGCGGGCCAGGTCGCCGAACGCTACCGCGGCACCAAGACCACGTCGTCGGTCGGCGACCGGGCAGCCGCGGACCGGACGTGGACCTACGGACATGTGATCGTCGACGAGGCGCAGGAGCTCTCCCCCATGGCATGGCGGATGGTGGTGCGCCGGGTGCCGAGCAAGTCGATGACGATCGTCGGCGACATTGCCCAAACCACCGCGGCAGCCGGAGCCCGGTCCTGGGCCGCCGTTCTCGACCCGCACGTCGAGGGGCGGTGGCGGCAGGAGACGCTGAGCGTCAACTATCGAACTCCGGCTGAGGTCATGGACGTCGCCGCCAGGGTCCTCTCCACGATCGACGCTGAGCTGGAGCCGCCTCGTTCGGTGCGCACGACCGGAGTGCGCCCCTGGGCACTGCAGGTGCCTTCGGAGAAGCTGGTCGGCGAAACGGCCACCGTGGTCTCCGGTGAGATCGATGCCGACGAGCAAGGCCGCCTCGCCGTCATCGCACCCGCAGAGCTGGCCGCCGACATTTATGCGGCGCTGACCGAGACCCTGGGCAGCGCTCCCGTAGCCGGTGTTTCAGGGGCGGCGGCTGAGTCCGGGGATCCAGCCCCGAAGGTCGCACTCGGCACCGACGATCCCGCCGCGCTCGATGCCCGCGCCGTGGTGCTCACCGTCCAGCAAGCCAAAGGGCTGGAGTTCGACTCCGTCGTCATCGTCGAACCGGCGAGCATCGTGGCGGATTCCGCCCGCGGTCCTACCGACCTCTACGTCGCGCTCACCCGGCCTACCCAGCGGCTCGGACTGATCCACACCGGTGCGCTTCCCGAGTCGTTGGACGGCGTCGGCGCACCCGGCTTCCAGCCCCGTCACCGCTAGGCGGGCTGGTCAAGCGGGCCGGGGAGCAGCCGTCGACTCTCGCACGATCAGTTGCGACGGCAGCACCACCGGGCGCCGGGGCCGAGTGTCCGAACCAGCGATCATGGCGACGAGGTGCCGCACGCTCGCCGCGCCGAGCTCCCGCAAAGGCGCGGCCAGAGTGGTGAGTGCCGGCGTACACCAATCCGAGCCCAGGATGTTGTCGCAGCCCACGACGCTGACATCGCGTGGCACGGTCAGTCCCACGTCGGTGAGTCCCTGGATAGCGCCGATCGCCAGCAGATCGTTGTAGGCGATCACGGCGGTGGTGGTCGCCCTCGGGGCGCCGGTGCCCGCCCGTCCGCCCGAGCCGCTTCTTTGCCCCCAGGTGACGAGGTCGGCCGCCGCTGCCCAGCCGCCGGATACCGTCGGCGCATAAGGACCGATCCGCCGGATCTTGAAACCCAGCTGCTCCCCCACGGCCCGCAGCGAGCGCCACCGCACGGTGTTCGCCCACGACGCCTGCGGGCCCGCCACGTAGGTGACGCGGCGGTGCCCCAGCTCGGCCAGGTGCTCGGCGGCGTGCCGCATACCTTGCTCGTTGTCCGGCACCACACTCGGGACCTGCTGGGTGACCCGGTTCATCGTCACCATCGGGCGGCGACGGGCGATCGCCCGGATCGCGGCGTCGGAAAGCCGGGAGGTCGCCAGCGCGAACCCGTCCACCGTACGGACGAGCTTCTCCATCACCTGCCGCTCCCGATCAGGAGACTCGTCGATGTCGCTGAGCACCAGCGTGTAACCGGCCGCCGCGGCAGCCTGTTCGGCACCTCTGATGACCGGGAAATAGACCGGATTGGCGATATCGGACACGATCAGCACGATGGTCTCGGTACGGCCGGTGGGCAGGTACCTCGCCAGTGGGTTCGCCTGATACCCCATCTTGGCGGCGACATCGTGGATCCGTTCGCTCGTCGCGGCGCTGACCCTGCCGGGTTGCGACAACGCCCGCGACACCGTTGACGGCGCGACACCACATTCGCGTGCCACATCGTAGATCGTCGGCACGCCAGTGCCTTCCTTGCGCCGCATCCCCGTCCTCGTGTGTAGTTCCCCGTCGGCAACCGGTTGCCGCCGCCCAAGTCTGCCACCTTTGGCTGGTATGACCACAACCGCCCGATCGGTCGGCACGTACCCGCCAAGCGGCTGATACCCCACCCCCACCCAGGCTCCACCCCCAGCCCAGGCTCCACCCCCAGCCCAGGCTCCACCCCCAGCCCAGGCTCCACCCCCAGCCCAGGCTCCACCCCCAGCCCAGGCTCCACGCCCCACTCCTACCCCTAGCCCTATCCCAGCCCCAGCCCCTTGTCGATGATCGACAGTGGGTTGTGGTTGTGATCACGTCGACAAATCGGTCATAGCGCCTCTGTGAGCAGCCACAACCCACTGTCGATCACCGATGAAGGTTGGGGAGAGGTGGGAGAGGTGCGAGTCAGGTGGGAGGGGTGAGCGAGGCGTCGCGGGCCAGGGAGATCAGCCGGCTGACCGCCCGGAAGTACTTCTTCCGGTAACCACCCGTGAGCAGGTCAGGCGCGAACAGGCCGTCGATCGGCACCCCGCCGACAACCACCGGGATTTCCCGGTCGTAAAGCCGATCCACCAGTACCACCAGCCGTAACGCCACGTTCTGGTCATCGATCGGGTGTACGCCACGCAGGTGTACGCGGGACACTCCGTCGAGCAGCGGCCCATAGCGCGAGGGGTGGACCTCGGCCAGGTGCTGGCACAGCGCACCGAAGTCGTCCAACGTGTGCCCCGCCCCGCCCTGCGCCTGGACGGTCACATCGGCGTCGCTCAGCGGCTCCGGTGCCGACGGTAGCCCGCGATGCCGGTAATCCTCGCCGTCCACCCGGACCACACTGAACCGGGCCGAGAGCGCCTGGATCTCTCGCAGGAAATCCGTCGCCGCGAACCGGCCCTCGCCGAGTTTGTCGGGCAGCGTGTTGCTCGTCGCCGCCAGCCGGACCCCGGCCGCTGTGAGTCTGGACAAGAGGGTTGAGACCAGTACCGTGTCACCCGGATCGTCGAGCTCGAACTCGTCGATACACAGCAGCCGCCGGGTGGACAGCGCCTCGACAGCCCGGGTAAACCCGAGTGCACCCACCAGGTGAGTCAGCTCTACGAACGTGCAGAAGGTCTTCTCCTCCGACGGCACGTCTGCCGCATGCCACACCGACGCGAGAAGGTGTGTTTTGCCCACCCCGAATCCCCCATCGAGGTAGATCCCAGGGACCGCGTCGGCCGCCGCGCCCCGCCTGCGCAACAAGCCGCGGCGCGGCTGCGCCGCACCCACGGTCGCCGCGAACGCATTCAGCCGGGCTACCGCCTCGGCCTGGCTGGGCTGTGCGTCGTCGGGCACATAGGTTCCGAACCTGACGCCGGCGAACCGCGGCGGCGGAACCATTTCCGCGATCAACCGGGTTACCGAGACGTCGGGCCGGCGGTCCGTCAGCTGGTCAGGCACGCCTGACAGAATACGCACCCACCCTCCGACAGAGTGTGTGGGGCGAGGGGAGCCAGGAGCCACCACAGGCGCCCGGTTTGTGGAGTCCCTCCATGGTGTGGTGGGCATCAGCGAGGGAGGCCGATGGGCGAAGCCCCGATCCGACCGAGTCTGCTGGGCAAGGAGGGACTCCATGTACCGGGGGCCCTAAACGCTCCTGGCGCATGGAGTTCCACCGAGTGGTGGGCATCAGCGAGGGAGGCCGATGGGCGAAGCCTCGATCCGACCGAGTCTGCGGGCGGAGAGAGGTTCGATGTGCCGGGCGCGTCCTAGAGTTCCTCTGCTTCGACGACGAGCTCCTCGGCCCAGAGCCGGTTCATCTCCGGGCAGGTCCGCAGCAGTTCATCGAGCGAGCCCACACCTGCTACGTGTCCACGATCGAGTACGACGATCTGATCAGCCCGTTCAAGTGCCGCCCGTCGATGAGAAACCACGAGCAGCGTCGACGGACCGTCGCCGTGCAGAGCGGCATCGGCGATCCGGTCCCACAGGCGCTGCTCGGTCTGAACGTCCAGCGCGGACGAGAGATCGTCCACGACGAGCAGCTCCGGAGCCCGGACCAGCGCCCGGGCAGCGGTCGCGCGTTGCACTTGACCACCGGAGAGCCGGACGCCGCGGGAGCCGACCACCGTGTCGAATCCCTCCGGCATGTCGGCCACGTCGTCCTCGAGCGCAGCCAGTTGTACCGCCGCGGCCAGTTGTTCTTCGTCGGCCGGCCACCCGAGCAGCAGGTTCTCCCGCAGCGACTCGGAGAACAGCCGCGGCACCTGCCCTGCGTAGGCGGCCCGGTTCGGCACGAGAAATGTCCCGGGATCATCAACCCGGCGGCCGTTCCACAGCACCTCGCCGGCGGTCAGGGGCAGCAGTCCCAGTAGCGCCCGGACCAATGTTGTCTTGCCGGCGCCTACCGCGCCCGTCACGACGGTGAATGAGCCACGTTCTATTCGCAGGTCAACATCATGAACGCCGCTTCCCGCGCCGTCGTAGGTCGCCGTCAGCCCGTGTGTTTTCAGGACCTCCAGTGGGTCCACGTGGTCTGGGACATGGGTCCGGACCGGCGGCGGGTCTTCCTTCAGCCACACGCCGTTGCGCTTGGAGAGGTCGTCGGCGTCTTCGTGGGTCGCCATCAACCGGCTCAGCCGCTGCGTCGCCACAGCGCCTTGGGGCACGCGGTACAGCATCCGGCCGAGGATCCGCGGCAGCATCGTCAGCCACGCGACGTAGTTGATGAACAGCGCGAAGTCGCCCACCGTGAACTCGCCGGTGCGCATCGCGGGGGCCGCTAGCAACAGGACCAGTCCGATACTCACCTCGACGGTCGCGCTGGTGGCGGTGTCGAGCATGTCCATCGTGAGCCGGTCTTTGACCGCGGCGTCGCGACGACGACGATTATGCTCCCGCAGCCGCTCCAGCACGGCGTCCTCGGCGCCCGCGGTCTTGATGGCCAGCACCCCGGCGAACATCTCTCCGATGAACGACGTCACGGCCGCGCCCAGCTGGCGGGCCTTGCGGTGAATGCGCGCGACCATTCCACGCATCAGCCGGTTCAGCACCGCGATCACCGTCAGCGGGAACACGAGCACCACGGTGATCACCGGGTCGATGCTGGCCATGATCGCGAATGCGCCGACGGTGAACAGGAAGGCGCCGATCAAGTCCACCATGTTGTCCGTGACCATGGTCAGGTCGCGGACGTCGTCGCGGAAGCGGGCCACCGCCTCGCCCGAGGAGTGTGGCAGCCGGCTCGCGGCCGGTCCACGCGCGGTGAGGATCGAGCGCAACGTATTGGTCCGCAACGTGGTCTCGGCGCTGTTCCACCAATACGGCCACACGGTGATCGCCAGCCAGAACACCCCGCCGCGAAGCAGCTCCACCGCCACGAAGGCGGCGCACAGCCACAATGCGGCATCCAGCGACGCCTCCCGCTGACCGCTGATCGCATCGAACAGCGCCTGCAACACCAACCCGGTCAGCAGCGGGATAACGAAAATCGACACCCACAACACGCCGCCTCCCAGGTAATGGCGCAGGCTGACGCGCATCAGCCGGCCGATCACCAACCAGACCCCGCGTGGCCCTCTCATCGGCTCACCCCCGCCGCGTCGAGCAACTGGCCGAACCTGCTGTGGGGGTCGGCGGCCAGGTCATCACGTCGCCCGTACTCCACGATCCGGCCGTCGTCGACCACCGCGATCTTGTCGACTCGGGCCAGTGACGAGAGCCGATGCGCGATCAGCACTCCGGTGCGCTCGGCCAGCAGCTGGTCGATCGCCGCGTCGATGCGCAGCTCGGTTGCCGGATCGAGGCGGCTGGACGCTTCGTCCAGGACGACCACCCCGGCGTCGGTGAGGAACGCTCGGGCGAACGCGAGCAGCTGTGCCTCGCCCGCCGAAACCCCGCTGCCCTGCTGGGCCAATACCGTGTCGAGACCGTCGGGCAAGGCGGCGAACCAGTCGGCTAGGCCCACATCGGTGAGCACGGCCCGCAGCCGATCGTCACCAAGGTGGTCCGGGTCCTCGTCCGCGTCCCTGAACAGGGTGAGGTTATCCCGCACGCTCGCGGCGAAGAGCTGGACGTCTTGCGTGACGATGCCCACCCTCCGGTGCACCGACGCAAGGCCCACATCACGCAGATCCACGCCGCCCACGCGCACGGTGCCGGTTGTGGGGTCGTACAGCCGGAGCACCATCCTGGCGATGGTGGTCTTGCCACTACCGGTGCGCCCGACCAGACCGAGCGTTTCGCCGGGTTCGAGGTAGAGGTTGACCTCGGTGAGGACCTGTTCGTCGTCGTCCGGGTAGGCGAAGCCCACGTTCTGCATCTCGACGCTGAGCGGGCCGGCTGGCGGCAGCTCCCGCGGCTGGTCGGGTTCGGCCAGGGTGCGCTGCTCGGCAAGCAGTCCCCCGACCCGGGCAACGGCCGCCAGCGCCCGTTGGTAGTTCTTCAACTGGTCGATGAGCCGTTCGAAGGGTGTACGCACCATCTGCATGTATTGGAACAACAGCACGGCGGTTCCGACGGTGAGCGTCCCGGCCTGCTGGGTCCACGCCGCCATGCCGAGCATGAGCGCGGTGCCGACGGCGAAGGCCAGTGTCGTCCCCGCATACAGACCACCGCTGATCTTCTCGGCGCGCAGATCCGCGCGGTACAGCCGCGCGCTGCTTTGGTGGAAGCGGTTCACCACGTGTGCCCCGGCGCCGTTGGCGCGAATGTCCTCGGCACCGGCCAGCCGCTCCTCCAGGTTGCCGAACAACGCCGCATGCCGTTCCCGCGTCCGCGTCGCGGCCGGTACCGCGAGCCGCTGAGCCCGCATCATGCCGAAGCCCAGGAGCAGGCAGTACGCCAGCAAAACGCCGCCGATACGCGCGTCGACGGTGAACACGACCACGATCACGCCGAGCAGCAACAAGATGCTGACGACCACATCCAGGAGGAACGCCACCACGAACTGAGCTAATGCGTCCACATCACCGTCCACGCGTTCGATCATCTCCCCCGGCGTGCGCTGACCGTGGTAGGCCATGTCGAGACCCAGCGCGTGCGCGGCCAGCAGCTCACGCAGCCGGTTGGTGCCGTCCCAGGCCAGCTGGCTGGCCAACCACGCGGTCAGCAGCCGGGCAACCTGGCCGGACACCGCCAGGCCGAGGTATCCGAGCGCGATCAAGGTGAGCGTTTGGAGGCTGTCGCCGGCGATGGCGCCGTCGACGAAGCTGCGAGTCAGCAACGGCGCGAGCAGCGGCAGCACGGTGGTGGCCGCCACCAGAACGATCAGCACGACGGTTGCCCGAGGTCCCGGCCGGAGCGTGCTCAGGACGGTGCGACGGGCATCTGTGGGGGAAGTCATGGCAGGGGCTTGATGCTACGTTCGCCCGCGGCACCCGGCAACGGATTTTTCACCGACTCTGGCGACGACAATGTTGCCCGCCATGCAGGTCGCGCATGCTGGCTTAGGCAGGCAGGTGACATAGATGTTTGAGTACCCGCTGCGCGAATGCTGGGCAGCCTGCGTCCCGCAACGCGTCGGCCAAGCTCTTCGCACGCGGCTTGCGGGCCCAATACTTCTCTTGCTTGCGCGTGACCGCTCGGACATGACGCGGAGCAGAGTCGTCCACGAGAACCAGGAAGCTATCAGCGCTGTGCACCTCATACGCCAAGCTGTCCAGATCGATTCCGTCTGATCGGAAGTCGCCGTCTCCAGTAATCATGTACGTGGCGTCTGCAGCGATCGCGGCGGCGTGGACGTGCTGATCGTGTGGGTCCGATCCAGGGAACGAGCCGTCGATCACAAAATCGACGATTCGCCCGCCCTCCAACGAATTGGCGATCTGGTCGCGGATAGTGGTGATGACGCCACCCGGAACTGTGGGATTGTCGCGACGATAGTGGTAAATGGCCTCGGCCAGGATGTCCTACCTCGTACATTCCCCCGCGCGACTCCAGCTGCAGAAGGATCAGCCAGTCACGAAGCGTCTTGGACTACAGTACGTTCGCGTCGACGAGTACCCGGGAAGTCACCCCTGACACGTTAGCGGTAGGTGACTACTCCACGCCGTGCTGATCTTCAAGCTGACGAAGCTCCTCGAACGCCGCCCGCTGACGCTCCAGCCGAGCCCGGCGAAACTCCAAGACGTCGGCGAGCTTGAGCCGGTGATGGCTTCCAACTTTGTGAGCTGCGATCTCACCGTCGCGTATCATCCGGACGAGTGTCGGGCGGGACACTCCAAGCTCCCCAGCTGCAACTGTCGTCGTGAGTTCACTCGGGAGCGACTTAAGCGTCAGGCTCCCACCCTCGGCGACTCTCCGAAGTACCTCCCGCAGAAGAATGCCCAGCTCGGCAGGCACCTCGACCGTTGTCTCCTCACCGATAGCAGTGAACCGGGGATCCGGGGTCTGCGCGACCAGCTCACGGGCCAGTCGCTCCTGGCGTTCCGACACGGTAACCGTAGACATGGCACCTTCCCCCAGATACTTACGCTCACAAGTGCAAGTACTTACATTTACATCCGCAAGTAGCTTGCATCCCAGGGTACGCATACCCTCCACGCTGGTGTCACGGTCTGGACAGGACGGAGGCGATGTCGTAGCTGACCGGCTCTTGGAGCTGGTCATAGGTGCAGCTGAGCGGGTCCCGGTCGGGGCGCCAGCGGCGGAACTGCGCGGTGTGCCGCAATCTGGTTCCCTGCATGTGGTCATAGGCGACTTCGACGACGAGTTCGGGGCGCAAAGGCTGCCACGACATGTCCTTGCCCGCGTTCCACCGGCTCTGCCCGCCCGGCAGTCGCGAATCCTGGTGTGCCTCGGCGCGCGCCCATTCGGCCCATGGGTGCTCGGAGAAGACCTCGTCGCCCATCCGGTATGGCTCCAGCTCTTCAACCAGCTCGGCCCGGCGTTTCATCGGGAACGACGCGCTGACCCCGATGAAGTGCAGGACGCCGGCGTCGTCGTACAAACCCAGAAGGAGTGATCCGACCACACCGCCGCTCTTGTGCCAGCGGAACCCGGCTACCACGCAGTCGGCGGTGCGGTCATGTTTGATCTTGGTAAGAATGCGCTCACCGGGGCGATACGGGTCTTCGAGTTTCTTGGCGATGAGGCCGTCCAGACCGGCGCCTTCGAACTGGTCGAACCACTGCTCGGCCTCGCCGGCGTCCGTGGTGGCCTGTGTGAGGTAGATCGGCGCGCCCGCATCGGCCAGCGCGGCCGCCAGCGCCTCGCGACGCTGCGCGAACGGCTGCTCCATGTGGTTCACATCGTCCAGCGCGAGCAGGTCGAAGGCGACGAAGCTCGCCGGAGTGCGCTCGGCGAGCTCACGCACGCGCGAGTCAGCTGGGTGAATCCGGTCAAGCAGGCGCTCGAAGTCCAGGTGATGGTCGGTGACGATGATGATCTCGCCGTCGACGACGCAGCGCCGCGGCAGATGAGCGCGGGCCGCCTCCGCGAGCTCGGGGAAGTAGCGCGTCATCGGCCGCTCGTTACGGCTGCCGATCTCGACCTCGTCGCCGTCGCGGAAGATGATGGCCCGGAAGCCGTCCCACTTGCCCTCGTAATGCATGCCGGGTGGGATCTTCTTCGCAGACTTGGCCAGCATTGGCGAAACCGGCGGCATCACAGGTAAGTCCACCTGAGTAATGTAGCGTGCCAATCGGCCCGGGCCTGCTGGGCAGACCGAAACTCTCACCGCCCGCGTCGAAGTATTTGCACCGGGAATGTAACGCTTTCCGGTACAAGACCTAACCGCATGGTCTCAACTCCCCCGCTTTGGTGGAATTTGGTGTCACGATGACGTAAGAGTCCTTGGATCGGCGGCACCGCCGACCGGCATCAGGGAGGTACGCCAGTGTCGTACAAAGTCGTTGTCCTCGTCGAAGAGCCCGTCACCGAATGGGACGCCCGGCAGATCGTCGCTCTGCACACCGATACTCCCGAACCCGTCCATTACTACGTCCTGATCCCGGTCGAAGACGCCGCGAGCCGCGTCGAATCGACTATCGGCTCGCTCGCCGCCAGCGAAGTCATGGGAACCGCCGCGCTCTACCTCGATGAGGACGATCTCGAACGCGTCCATGAAGAGATCCGCAAGGCCAGCCGGCAGGCACTCGATGCCTCGGTCAACGCGTTCAGCCATCTCGGAGCGCAGGTGACCGGCGAGGTCACCGCCTCCGATCCACTCGACCGCCTGGCATCGCTGGTGCAGGAATGCGGCGCCGCCGAGGTGATCATCCTGACCCGTCCGCACGTCGTCGCCGAGCTGTTCCACATCGACTGGACGGCTCGCGCACGGCGTAAGCTCAAGGTGCCGGTGCTGCACCTGCTCGCCCAGTCCGAACCGGACTGGGAGTCGGAGGTGCGCAACCACGAAGATGACGACACCTGACTGCGTGGAAGCAGCGCAGGAGCGAGCGAACGGGGCCACCAAGGTGAATGAGCCGGTCTTCCTCGACATTGGCGGGCGCGAGGTCCGGGTGTCCAGCCCGGACAAGGTGTACTTTCCCGAGCGTGGCCTCACCAAGCTCGACGTCGTCCGGTATTTCGTCGCCGTGGGCGACGGCCTCCTGAGGGCGTTACAGAACCGGCCCACCACCCTCGAGCGGTGGCCCGGCGGCGTGTTCGAGGGTGCGCGGTTGTCCACCCGGCAGGACAGCCGGGGAGACGCCTTCTACCAGAAACGGGTTCCCAAGGGCGCGCCGTCCTGGGTGGAGACAGCCCGCATCACCTTCCCCAGCGGCCGCCCCGCCGACGAGGTCTGCCCCACCGAGCTCGCCGTCGTCGCATGGGCGGCCAATCTCGGCACGCTCACCTTCCACCCCTGGCCGGTGCGGCGCGACCATCCCGATCACCCGGATCAGATGCGCATCGATCTCGATCCCCAGCCCGGCACCGATTTCGCCGACGCCGCGCGCGTTGCCCCGGAAGCCCGGGCGCTCCTGCAAGAACTCGGTCTGGATGCTTTCCCGAAGACGTCGGGCGGGCGCGGTTTGCATTTGTACGTCCCCATCGAGCCGAAATGGGACTTCGTCGAGGTACGGCGCGCGTTGATCGCTTTCGGGCGCGAGCTGGAGCGCCGGCTCCCGTCGTCGGTGACCATGTCCTGGTGGAAGGAAGAGCGCGGCGAGAAGATCTTCGTCGACTTCAACCAGATGGCTCGGGATCGCACGATCGCCTCGGCCTACTCCATCCGGCCGAATCCACGGGCAACCGTGTCGGCGCCGCTGAGCTGGGACGAGGTCGGCGACGTCACACCGGAGGATTTCGACATCACGACCATGCCGGAGCGGTTCTCCGACATCGGCGACCCACACGCGGTGATGGACGGGCACGCGTTCTCACTCGAGCCGCTGTTGGAGATGGCCGAACGTGATGCCCGTGACCACGACCTCGGCGATCTCCCCTACCCACCTGAGTATCCGAAGATGCCCGGCGAACCCATGCGAGTGCAGCCCAGCCGCGCCCGCGACACCAACGGGTAGCGGACCCGGCCACACGGATGCGCCCAGGGTGGTGGAGCGCGTAACGTCGAAGACATGACGTACCCGGTGGAGAAGACCGACGACGAGTGGCGGGCCGAACTCTCTGCGGAGGAGTATTACGTGCTCCGCCAGGCAGGCACCGAGCGCCCTGGATCGAGCCCACTCGAACATCAGGATGACCGCCCGTACATGTACGAGTGCCGTGGCTGCGGAGCCGAGCTTTTCCAGAGCGCCACCAAGTTCGACGCCCACTGCGGATGGCCGGCGTTCTACGCGCCGCTGGCCGAAGACCGAGTCGAGCACATCGAAGACCGAAGCCTCGGGCAAGTCCGTACCGAGGTCCGGTGCGCACGTTGCGGATCGCATCTAGGGCACGTTTTCACCGGAGAAGGCTTCCCAACGCCGACCGATCAGCGGTACTGCATCAACGGGGTGGCTATGCGCCGCATCGAGCCGCCAGAAGCGCGCTGAGAGAACCTCCCGACGGCAGAAGTGTCTAGCAAGCTAGACGGCTGACCTGCTTGTTTAGCGATTTCAGTTGGGTTAGCATCGGCGTCATGTCGGACCTTGCTCACGGTCGCCAACCGGTGCCAACCGATGCTTCGGACCCGTCCCAGCCCTCCGAGACCACACCCTTCGACGCCACGCTGACCGAAACGCCCGAGCCATCCGCCGCCCAACCCAGCGTCACCATTCCGGAATTCGACCCCGATGCCCGCGGCAACGGCTACGTCTACCTCAGGCTCGCCGATCATCTCGCGGCTCGCATCGAGGCGCGTGATCTGCCACCGGGCACTCAGTTGCCGGCCGAACGCGACCTCGCCATGCAGTACGGCGTCTCCATTGGAACAGTCCGGCGGGTTGCCGCCGAGCTGCGAAATCGTGACCTCATCCTGACACTTCCCGCGAAAGGTACATACGTTCGGCGCTGATGTCAGCCCGGGACGCTAGCGTTGCCTCGTGACCACGACCTCTCCGCCAGGCAGGTCGGACCCTGATCTGCCCGGCCTGCTACCGGGGTTCCTGCTTGCTGAGCGCCCCGACGAGCCACAACATCCTGCTGTCGTGCGCCGCAGATCCGTCCGTGATTGGATCGTCGACGTCGTGTCGTTTCTCATCGCCGCTGGGATCGGCGCGGCCACACTCGCCGAAGAAGTCGGACGCGGCGATGGATTCACGGCTTGGCGGGCGACCGATCTCGTCATCGGCATAGTCGTCTGCTTCAGCTTGTGGTTCCGCCGGCGCTGGCCTATTCAGCTCGCGATAGCCGCCACCGTGACAGCGGCATTCGTCTCGACCAGCGGCGGGGCGGCCCTCGTCATGCTGTTCACGGTCGCGGTACACCGCCGGTTTCCCGCGGCCGCGGCCATCGCAGTCGCGAACATCTTCAGCGCCGCGGTCTACTACTGGATACACCCACCATCGGACTCCTGGACCGTGTCGTTCGTGTTCGCCACGTTGGTGTTCGTCGTCGCCGTCGTCTGGGGCATGTTCGTTCGTGCCCGGCGTCAGCTGGTCGTGTCGCTGCGGGAACGTGCCCGCCAAGCCGAGTCCGAAGCTCAGCTACGCGTCGAGCAGGCCCAGCAACGTGAACGCCAGCGGATCGCTCGTGAGATGCACGACGTGCTGGCCCATCGGCTGTCGCTGCTCAGCGTGCACGCCAACGCGCTCGCGTATCGCCGCGACGCCCCGGCCGAGGACGTCGCGCGGGTGTCCAACATCATCCGGGAGAGCGCACATCAGGCACTCGAGGACCTGCGCGAGATCATCGGCGTCCTGCGCGCGCCGTCGGCCCACCCGGTGGCGGAGGACGAACCACAGCCAACGCTCGGCGACATCGCCGGTCTCGTGGACGAGTCGCGCCGGGCTGGGATGCGCGTCGCGGTCGACGACTGGCGAGACGCCGAAGCCCCATTGCAGCCGGCCGTCGACCGATGCGCCTACCGGGTCGTGCAGGAAGGCCTCACCAACGCCCGCAAGCACGCTCCCGGCGCAGCGGTGTCGATTGCCTTGGCCGGCACACCCGGCGACGCGCTCACGGTCAACGTCCGCAACGGAGCTCCCGCCGAGATCGTCCCGGCCGACCCCATCCCCGGCTCCGGCACAGGCTTGGTCGGACTCAACGAGCGCGTGGGCCTCGCGGGCGGAACCCTCAGATCCGGGCCCACCGCCGACGGCGGCTTCGCCCTCACCGCGGATCTGCCCTGGCCGAGTTAGCAGTTCGCTGTCGAGCAGTTGTCGCGCTGATGTGTACCTCCGACCGCCAGCTACCTCAAATGTTGATCTTCGCCCCGTCATGACCCTTCGAAAGTACGATCCGGTGGGCGCACAGCCTCCACACCCACACCTGGGCGGCCACGAGGAACGGGGTGATCACCAGTATGGCCGGCACGAGCCACCCGAGTGTGCCCGCGTCGGCTACGGTCTCGGTCAGGGCGAGGTTCGATCCGGCGACGACGGTCAGAGCCGCCATCACTGCCGACGTGACGGCGAAGGTCCGCTGCTCCCCCGATGCGCCGAACCACTGCAACGAGCGCCGTCGCAACTCACCAGCGCTTCGAAGCGCCACGAACGCCAGTCCGTGTAATGCGAAGACGGTCATCACGGCGACCACCGCGACCACCACAACGGGCTCGGTCACGACGCGGTCGGTGACGCCCGCCAGAAGCCCAGCGAAGATCCATCCCCAGCTGCCGGCCACGATCCAGCTACCCGCACTGATCACCGCATCGCACCCGGCCCGCCAAGCGCGAGCTCCGCGGCCGTCCCCATCTACCCGCCCCCGGAACCACACCCCGATGTCCCGGCTCACCCAGCCCGCCAGCAAGGCGACGAACAACGGGAACAGTCCGCTCAGCAGATCACCTTCGAGCACCGGGAACAACCCGATCAGCACACCGGCAGTCGCGATCAGCCACACCTCGTTGGTGAGAAAGAACGGCACGATGGTCGCCACCACGAGCCGCCTCTCTCCACGGTCTCGGCCGAGGATCGGGATCAGCATGCCAGCCCCGATGTCGGCCCCGCCGAGCACGAAGTAGCCGATCGCGTAGAAAACCAGGATGACGATGGCCAGCGTTTCCATCTGATCTCACTTCCCCACGAAGGTCAGGACGGCATCCGACGGCTCTGGCGCTGTTCCGTCCGTTGCCGGCGAACCGAGCGTCACGGCGCCGGGTCCGCGCCGGGCGTGCCGAGCCATCAGCCAGATGGTCACGAACACCAGAACCCCGAACAGCGTGGTGAAGGTGAGCAGGGATACCCGCATCGCGCCGTCTGAGATGTCAGAGACGGCGTCCTCGACAGTCAGCATCTCGTAGATCACCCACGGCTGGCGGCCGACTTCCCGGAAGATCCAGCCGGAGATCATCGCGATGAACGGCAACGGGAGCGATGCCATCAGGACGACGTGCCAGGCCCTGGCCCGCACGATCACCTTCTTCGACATCGCCAGCAGCGCACCGAGAATCACCAGCCAGAACATCGCGGCGAAGGCCACCAGCATCAGTGTTCCCCCCGCCCGGGCCAGGCCTGGCGGTTCATAGGTGCCGGCGCCGAACTGGTCGATCATCGCTGCCTGGATGGCGTCGATCTCCTCGTTGTCGGCGGCGAACACCGCCAGCTTCATCGGCTGGATGTCCTCGAGTTTGGAGAACTGGATGCCGCCGGAAGCGACGGTGAGGAACAACGCCGGCACTGAGGCGAACACCCCGATCCGCAGCGAACGCCCGAAGAACTCTCGCTCGTCGGTACGACGCCGCAAGTGGTAGGCGCTGACCCCGGCCAGGAAGAAACCACTGGTCAGTAGCGCACCACCGAGGATGTGCCAGAACGCACCGATCGCGCTCGGGTTGGTGAGCATCGCCGTGAGGTCGGTGAGCCGCATGCTGCCATCGCCGTCGATCTCGGCGCCGACCGGGTTCTGCATGAAGCCGTTGGCGACCAGGATCCAGTAGGCCGACGCGTAGGCGGTCAGGGTGACGACCCAGATCACGCCCAGGTGCAGCCACCGGCTCATCCGGCCCCAGCCGAAGATCCACAGCCCGAGGAACGTCGATTCGATGAAGAAGGCGACCAAGGTCTCCATCGCCAGGGCCGCGCCGAAGACATTCCCCGCGAAATGGGTCAGACCGCTCCAGCTCATGCCGAACTGCAGCTCCATCACCAGCCCGGTGACGATGCCCATCGCATAGTTGATCACGTAGAGCTGTCCCCAGAACCGCACCATCCGGGTGTGCACCGGGCTGTTCGTGATCGTCGCCCGCAGCTGCAAGCAGGCCACGGTCGTCGCGAGCCCGAGGGTCAGCGCCACGAAGAGGAAATGAGCGCCCGCGGTCAGCGCGAATTGCAGCCGCGCGAGCTCTAGAGTCTCGGGGGTCATGCGACGACAGAGGTGCGGCCGCGGTGCTCAGCGGTCTCTGGCCGCTCCACCGGTATCGTCGGCAGCAGGCGGTCCAGCCAGCGCGGCAGCCACCAGGCTTTAGCCCCGAGCAGCCGCATCACCGCGGGAACGACGAGGCAGCGCACCACTATGGCGTCGAGGAACACAGCCACCGCCAACCCGAGGCCGAACTGTTGCAACATGCGGTCCGGGCTGAGCATGAACGCGCCGAACACCACGATCATGATCGCCGCCGCGGCCGTGATCACGCCCCCCGTCCGGGCCAGTCCTTCTCGCATGGCCAGCTCAGCGTCGCCGCTGCGACGCCATACCTCGTGCATCCGCGAGACCAGGAACACCTCGTAGTCCATGGACAGGCCGAACACGATGGCGAAGATCATGACCGGTACAAAGGCCTCCACCGGCCCGGCCGGCACTCCGAACATGCCTTCACCGAATACGAGAGTCACCACACCCAGCGCAGCACTGATGACCAGCAGGTTCAGCAGGGCGGCTTTCAGCGGGATCAGTACGGATCGGAACACAGCCATGAGCAGCAACGACGACATACCCACGACCACGACCAGGAACAACGGCAGCCGATCACTGACCGCTTCGGAGAAGTCATCCGCCGCGGCCGTGGATCCTCCGACGCGGTATTCGCCTCCGGTCTGCTCGGCCAGCTCCGGCAGGACGTCGGCGCGTAGATCGGAGACGAGGTCGCTCGTCGCCTCATCCTGCGGCGCGCTGTCCGGGAACACCATCGCGGTGGCCAGGCCGGTGTCCGGGATTGGTTGCGGCGGCGCGGCGCTGGCCACACCCGGCGTCGCCGCGAGCGTCTCGTGTACGACGCCGGTGTGCTGCTCCGGCACACCGTCCAAGAGGACGAACAGCGGCCCGTTGACGCCGGGGCCGAACCCCTCGGCCAGCAGGTCGTAGGCTTGGCGGCTGGTCGTCGCCTCAGGATCGTTGCCGGCGTCGGCAAAGCCCAGCCGCATGCCGAACATCGGGATGGACAGCGCGGCCAACAGCACCACTGCGATCGCCACCGGCGGCCACGGCCGGCCCGCCACACCGTCGGCCAGCCGTCGCCAACGGTCCCCCTCGTCACGTTTGGTGCGCTCGGCGTGCCGGATCACCCGGCGCTCGATCCGGCGCCCGAACAGGGTCAGCAAGGACGGCAGCAGCGTCAGGGACGCCACCATGGTCACCAGGACCGTCAACGCGACCGCCAGGGCAACGCCCTGCAGCGATCCGAGCCCGAGCGCGAACAGGCCGAGCAGCGCGAATACGACCGTCACACCGGCGAAGATGACGGCGCGGCCCGCCGTGTCGAGCGCCTTGCGGGCAGCTTGCTGCCGGTCTGCCCCGGCGAGCAGTTCACTGCGGTAGCGAGCGAAGATCAGCAATGCGTAGTCGATACCGACGCCGAGGCCGACGAGCATCATGAGCGGCGGGGTGTAGCTGGCGATCGTCGTGACATTCGACATCAGCATGATCACCCCGAGGGTGCTGCCGACGGCGAAGATCGCGGTGATCACCGGCAGTGTCGCCGCTAGGAACGAGCCGAACATGAAGATGAGGATCACCAGCGCGGCCAGGATCCCGGCCCCTTCGGCCGCGCCGCCTTCGGCCTCCTCGGCGCCACGCACGGCATCGCCCCCGAGCTCGATCCGAAGCCCGTCACCACCGGCGGCGCGCGCCGTGTCGATGATGTCCTCGACAGCGTCTTGTGGAACGTCCGTGGCGCCGGCGTCGAGGGTCACTGTGGCGTAGCCGATGGTGCCGTCGTCGGAGACAGCGTGTTCTGCCTCATATGGACTGGTCACGGATGCGACGTGCGGCATCGTGGACACGTCGTCGAGCATGGTGGTGACCCGCTCGCGCGTCGCGGCGTCGTCGAGACTGCCGGAGTCCTGGGCGACGATCTGGATCGATGTCCCGGCCTGCGCTGGAGCATGCTCCTCCAGCGTGTCCATCAGCTCTTGCGACTCCGTGCCCGGCAGAGTGTGGTCGTCGTAGTAGTCGTCACCCACTGTCTGCGCCACAGCGGTGATGCCGACCAGCACCAGGATCCAAAGCGCCAGGGCCAGCCAGCGGTGTCGCTGCGACCATCCAGCGAGCCGCTGCATGCGGCTCAGCTCAGCCGGACTGTACGGCGTGGTCGTTGCCACGATCATCAACCTCCGAAGAACACGTCGGGTGTGCCGGGCACACCACTAGGACGTTGTCCAGCATCGGTTGAAAGTGCTGGTCACCGCGTCGGCCTGGGGGTGACACCTGCGATACACCCCAGGTTGCGGGCACCCCCACCGCTGTACCCCACAAGTTGTGCCGGCCACCCGGGCCAGTGCACCCGGATCACCGCTGCACGCGAAAGAACTCGGCTGACCCGCCAGAGCGCCCGGGAGATGGAGTCTCTCCATGGCGTGGTGGGCATCAGCGAGGGAGGCCGATGGCGAAGCCTCTCCCCCGACCGAGTCTGCTGGGCGAGGAGAGACTCCATCTCCCGGGCGCTCGGACCAGTGCCCCAGCCGAGTCCCCTAGTCCAGCCAACCGGGAGTGATCAGGCCCGACTCATATGCTTGGACCACCAGCTGCGCCCGGTCCCGAGCGGCCAACTTCGTCATGATGCGGCTGACGTGTGTCTTGGCGGTGGCCGGGCTGAGCACGAGCTGCTCAGCGATCTCGTCGTTGGACAACCCGGCGGCCACGAGCACCATGACCTCCCGCTCGCGATCGGTGAGCGCGTTGAGTTGTGGGCTAGGTTCGGGCTGCGGGGAGCGCCCGGCGATCTCGGAGATGAGCCGTCGGGTCACCGAGGGAGCTATGAGCGCGTCTCCTCGCGCGACAACTCGAACGGCATGGATCAGTTCCAGGGGTTCGGTGTCCTTGACCAGGAAGCCGCTGGCACCGGCGCGAAGCGCGGCGTACACGTACTCGTCGAGGTCGAAGGTGGTCAGGATGACGACCTTCACCTCCGTGAGATCGCCAGCCGCGGTGATCTCCTTGGTTGCCTCCAGCCCGTCCTTCTCCGGCATCCGGATATCCATGAGAACCACGTCCGGACGTAGCTCATGGACCTTCTGGAGCGCCTCGACCCCGTTGGATGCCTCGCCGACCACCGCGATGTCGTCTTCGCCGTCGAGGATCGAGCCGAAGCCGGCGCGGACGAGGCGCTGGTCGTCGGCCAGCACCACCCGGATCATTCTTGCCCCCTGAGCGGGAGCCAAGCCTGCACGACGAACCCGCCTTCGGGTCCTGGCCCCGCTTCGAGCCGACCGCCGACGGATGCGGCCCGTTCTTTCATCCCGATGACGCCGCTTCCGCCCGGGCGTTCCGGGTCACCGCCACGGCCGTCGTCGATGATGTTGAGCTGCACGTCGTCTCCATATCGGATCCGGACGGTGACCGCGCTGGCTCCGGAATGCCGGGTCACGTTCGTCAAGGCTTCCTGCACAATCCGATAGCCTGCCAGATCCACGGCGGGCGGGAGTGATTCCGGGGGCTCACCTTCGATATCGGTATCAGTCTCGAAGCCGGCCGACTCGAGCCTCGAGATCAACTCAGGCACGTGCGCCAAGCTCGGAGCCGGGGCTGTCGGGACGGCCTCGTCGACCTGTCGTAGCACGCCGAGGGTAGTCCGAAGCTCCTGCAACGCTTCGTGGCTGCTCTGCTTGATGGTGGTCAAAGCCTCCACGGCCTGGTCGGGATCGCGCGGCATCCGGTGCAGGGCAGCGCTCGCCTGTACGTTGATCAACGAGATGGTGTGCCCGAGCACGTCGTGAAGTTCGCGGGCGATCCGCAGCCTCTCCTCGGTGGTGCGCCGGCGCAGTTCCTCTTCGCGGTTCGCCTCCGACTGCCGCGTGCGTTCGTCGACCTCGCGGAGATAGGCACGCCGGCTGTGGACCGCACCACCGACCGCCATCACGGTGATCAGCCACCCGGCGAAAAAAACGACGCCCAGGTCACCGAGGTTCTCCTGATCCGTGCTGTATTCGCCGTAGAACGACGCGACGACGGCCACCGCACCGATCAGGATTCCCGACGCCAGCCGCCCGGTGGCCATCAATGTGTAGATGGCGATCGCGAACGTGAGCACAACAGGCCCGTCGGGATCAGGCATGATGAGGTACGTCGTACTACACACCAGCGTGATGACGGTCACCGTCAACGGTGCCGCGCGCCGGAAGTAGACGGCACCACATGCGATGACGAGGATGGCCCAGCCGGCCGCTGAAACGTCACCGAGCTGGTTCGTCACAACCGGTGCGCCCAGTACAACCACGGTGACGGCGATGGTCAGCAACGCGTCCATCGGCCGCTGCCGCCTCGGCCATGCTCGAATACGCCCGGTTTCGATCACGATGCGACAGCATACGCGGTGACGGTCGCTCCAGCACGATGTCAAGATCAAGGTCATGTCCGACACCCCTAGACACAGTGGGACAAACACCACTTAGATGTGCGAGTGCCGCCGCTCGAGTTCGCCGCCCTCCTCCGGCAGCATCGGTCCACCGCCGGGCTGTCACAGGAAGAGCTAGCGCAACGGGCAGGCTTGAGTGGAGATGCTGTCGCTGCCCTCGAACGGGGCCGACGACGCGCTCCGCGTCCCCTGACCGTCAGGCTGCTCGCCGATGCGTTGCGCCTGGAAGGCGAGGCCAGAGCCGCCTTCGTGGAGGCCGCGTGGCAACCGGCGCCCGCCGATCGGCCGACACCGCGGCCGACACCGCTGACGCCGGACGAGTTCATCGGGCGGGCCGCTGATCTCGCCGAGTCGATCCGGCTGCTCAACGAGACCGCTACCCGCGTTCTCACGTTGACCGGACCCGGCGGCGTGGGCAAAACCAGAATGGCAACCGAGGTGGCCGCGGCGATGAGAGCCTCGTTCCCCGACGGTGTGCACTGGGTCTCGCTGAGCCCGTCTTCGAACGAACCGGCCGTGACCGCCGCCATCGCCGCCGCCTTGGGGCTGAACATCCCCCGCGACAGTGGGCGCCTCGACCTGCTGGCTGAGCATATCGGCGCTCGCCGGATGATGGTCGTGCTCGACAATTGCGAACACGTGGTCGACGTCGCCGCGACGCTCTGTGTCACCCTGCTCCGGCGCTGTCCGGCGCTGTCGATCCTCGCGACGAGCCGGGAGCTGCTTCGAGTGCCGGGCGAGGTCATACAACCGGTTCCGCCACTGGCGCGACCACACGCCGCCCGCCTGTTCATCACCCGGGCCGGCAGTCACGGTGTGGACCCGCCGGAGGAGAACCTCGCCCACATCGATGCCATCTGCGAGCGCCTCGACGGACTTCCCCTCGCGATCGAATTGGCCGCCGCCCGGGTCAGAATCCTCACCATCGAGCAGATCGCCGACGAGCTCAGCGCATCCACCCGCATCCTCAGCTCCGGCGTCCGCACCGCGCCGCACCGGCACCAGAGCCTGCACGCGGCGATTGAGTGGAGTCATGACCTGCTCGATGCAGAGGAACAGCGGTTTTTCGCCGTCCTGTCCGTCTTCTCGGGCGGCTGGACGATGCCGGCGGCCCACGCAGTATGGTCCAGCGTCCGTCCCGGCGCGTCGTGGGCGCACGCCGTCGACCTCAGCGCGCGCCTGGCCGACAAATCACTCATCATCGTCACCCGTGACGAGGCCACTGCCCGGTACGGCATGTTCGATGTGATCCACGAGTACGCGGCCGACTGCCTCACGGAGAACGGCCTGCGCAGTCCGGCCGAGCTGGCCCACCTCTCGTACTACGCCCAGCTCGCCGTCGATGCCGAGCCCGAGCTGAACGAACCGGATCGCTGGATACGCCTTCGCGAGCTGGATGCCGAGTTCGGCAACATGCGCGCCGCCATGCGCCGCGCGCTCTCCCACCAGCAGCACGAACAGGCGCTGCGGCTGGCCGGGGCGCTGTACCCCTTCGCCTATCTGCGCGGGTACTACAGCACCGGACGCGCGTGGCTGGAGACCGCGCTTGCCGCGGCACGCGCGCAGCCCCAGTCGCCGGAACCGGCAATGCTGGCCAAAGCGATGTGTGGCTCCGGCTATCTGGCTTTTCTCCAATGCGAGTACGACGTCGCCGTTGCCCGTCTGGAGGCCGCGGTCGAGTTGTACCGCCAGCATAGCGACCAGCAAGGCACCGCCGTGAGCCTGCGCTACCTCGGTAGTGTCGCACGCGAGCGCGGCGCGTATGAACAAGCCGAAGACCTGCACCGGCAGAGTCTCGCCATTTACGCCGAGCACAGTGACGACACCGGCTCGGCCTGGGCCCGGCACCATCTCGCGTTCGTCTCGTGGCTCCAGGAAAAATGGACGGCGGCACGCGAATACTCCACGGTGGCTCTCGAACACTTCGAGCGGGTCTCGGACACCGAGGGCATCGTCGGGTCGCTGGTCAACCTCGGCGCGGTAGCGCTCTACACCGGCGACCTCGACACGGCCGAGACCCGCCTGCGACGCGCCCTGAATCAGGCCTGCGAACACGGCTTCCATGAAGGTGTCGCCTGGGCACAGAATCAACTTGGCCTTGTCGCATGGAGCCGTGGACAGCTGGACACCGCGGCGGAACTGCTCGACGCGAGCCTGGCCGAGCACCGCGAGCTGGGTGACAGGTGGCGCGCGGCCAGCGTGCTCGAAGCGCTCGCCGCCGTCGCCCACGCACACGGCCAGACATGGCGCGCGGCGTTTCTGCTCGGCGCCGCGTCCGCCGTGCGCAACCAGATCGGTGCACCGGTGCCGGTGTGCGAACAGCCAGCACACGAGCACACGACCCAGGCGGCTCGAGACGCTCTGGGGGAAGACCAGTTCAGCGCGGCCTGGGCCAGCGGCCAGAACACGCCGCTTCACCAGATTTAGCCCGGCGACTGTCATCCGGCTGGATGAGGAATGTTCCACCGGGTCGGTCGCGCCCATGCCCCCCGGACGGGCGTGACCGACCCGGATCAGGTGCTGGATTCAACCGCCAACGGGGTGGGAACATCCCGCGACAGCGCTTTCGCAGCGCCATTCCCCCCGGTTCCCTAAGGGTGATCGATCTTGGACCGGCATCCCAGCGACAGCACCCTGACAATCCCCTGACAAGGGCGTCCAGGGCACGGGGCGACCCCGGTTGCGCAGCCGGGATGCGAGTGCGGTGTCGGTCACCAGCCGGGCCGCCGGCCCGCGCAGAGGCAACTGGTCCGTGGCCTATCCATGGGCGCCCTCAAGTAGGCCCATGCCCGTCACCCCGTCAGCTGACACATCTACACTTGATGACGACTATGAGCGGAGCAGATGCGGCTACAAAACAACGCGAACCGGAGTCGCTGAGTGCGCTGCTCGGTGGCCGAAGCGGCACAGTCGATGCCACTGCACCGCCGGCCGCGTTCGTCATCGCCTGGCTTGCCGGTGGCGAGTCCATCGTCACTGGTGTGGCCGCCGCCGTAGTCGTCGCCCTGCTCGTCGCCGGATGGCGGCTGCGGCGCGGCGCACGCCCCAGAGCCGCCCTCGTGGGTTTGCTGGGTGTGTGCGTCGCCGCGCTCGTCGTCCTGTACACCGGGCGTGCCGCCGACTTCTTCCTGGTCCAGCTGGCCAGCAATGCTGCCAGCGCGCTCGCCTGGCTGGTCAGCATCACGGTGCGGTGGCCCCTGCTCGGCGTCGTCGTGGGTGCGGTTCTCGGTCAGAAGACCCGTTGGCGCCGCGATCCGGACCTGCTCCGCGCATACAACCGGGGCAGTGTCGTGTGGATCTTCCAGTACGTCATCCGGGTGGCGGTGTTCGCGCCGCTGTGGCTGACCGATCAGGTCGTCGCGTTGGGGGTCGCCCGGATCGCGCTGACCTGGCCGCTGATCGCCGCCTGCATCGCGGTGTCCTGGTGGGTGATCCAGCGGTCGCTGCCGCCCGCCCACCCCGGCCTCCGCCACCCCACCGAATGATCATGTTTGGTGGGTTTTCTCGCGCCTCACCATGCCTACAGTCCTGGTGACGCGCGAGAGGTCCTGGTGAGGTCAGTCTGCCGTGTCGCGATCGGCTCCCAGGCGCTCGAGCAGCCCACGCAGTTCCTCAGCGATACCCGGCGCTGCCGCCATGACCAGTTCCGCACCGGCCTCGACCCCGTGCAGGCCGCTGACGACGGCGCCGGCCTCGGCCGCCACCAGCGCTCCAGCAGCCAGATCCCACGGTTGCAGGCCACGCTCGTAGTAGGCATCGAGCCGTCCCGATGCCACGGCACACAGATCCAGCGCGGCCGCACCGGCGCGCCGGATGTCGCGCACCGCCGGGACCAAGTCGGCCAGGATGGCGGCTTGCCGGGCACGGCGCCGGGCGTCGTACCCGAATCCGGTTCCTACCAGCGCCAGCGACAGGTCCGCGCAAGCGGTGACCCCAATCGGCTCGCCGTCGAGCAACGCACCCCCGCCACGTATGGCGGTCCAGGTCTCGCCACTCGCCGGATTGTGCACCACGCCGGCCTCGACGACGCCGTCGACCTGCGCCGCGATCGACACCGCGTACTGCGGAATCCCGTACAGATAATTCACCGTGCCGTCGATCGGATCGACGACCCACACGACGCCGGACTTACCGTCGACGTGGCCGCCCTCCTCGCCGTGAACCGCATCGCCCGGCCGGACCGAAAGGATCCGATCACGGATCAATTGCTCGGCAGCGGTGTCGGACTCGGTCACCACATCGGTCGGCGTCGACTTGGTGGCCGCGACGGCCATTCGGTCCACCGCTTGCCGGCGCTCACGAGCTAAGGCGCCCGCTTCCCGGGCAGCACTGGCCGCCAACTCGACCAGTTTCTTCGCATCAACCGTCACGCAATTCTCCTCACCAGATGACCCTTGCCAGGTTTTCTCGCGCATCAACAGGACGGTAGGCATGGTGAGGCGCGAGAAAACCCACCAAACATGATCATTTAGGTGCGGACGGGTGGGCGGGGGCATCCCAGCCACCCAGCGCAGGTTTCGCCGCGCGCAGGTTCCGGCAGCAGTCGACGGCGCATACGTCGGCGTCAGGGCCAGGTGGGCCGACGCTGGCCCGGTCAACAGCCTCGCCGCGCTCCACGGCCGCGCGTTCGAGCAGCAGGTCGATCACGGCGGCGACGAAGTCCGGGTGAGTGCCGACGGTCGCCGCGCGGGCAGCTTCGATCCCGAACTTCTTCGCCGTGTCCAAAGCCTCGGTATCGAGGTCGTACACCACTTCCATGTGATCGGACAGGAAGCCGATCGGCGCCATCACCACGGCGCGCGTGCCCTGAGCGGCCAGTGCTTCGAGGTGGTCGTTGACGTCCGGCTCCAGCCATGGCACGTGCGGCGGTCCGCTGCGCGAACAGTAGACGAGATCGTACTCATACTGGGCGCCGGTGCGCGCGGAAACCTGAGCCGTCACCGCCTGCGCGACCGCCTCATGCTGTTCGATGTAAGCGTTGCCGTTCGCGCCCGACGTCTCGGCCATGGCCACCGGGATGGAGTGTGTGACGAACACCAGGCGAGCTTGCTCGGCAGCGTCCCTGGACAGTTCCCCCAACGCGCCGACCACACTGTCCGTGTTAGCCGAGACGAACCCCGGATGGTCGAAACTATGCCGGAGACGGTCGATTCGCGGCGCCGCCGGCCCGACCTCGGCTACCGACTCGGCCAGGTTCTCGCGGTACTGCCGGCAACCGGAGTAAGACGCGTACGCACTGGTGATGAAGGCCGCGACCCGGCCCATGCCGTCGGCGGCCATCCGTTTGACCTCGTCGGTGAGGTACGGATGCCAGTTGCGGTTGCCCCAATACACCGGGATCGACAGCCCGGCTTCGGCGAGCTCATGTTGGAGATTGGCGACGAAAGCGCGGTTCTGGTCGTTGATGGGGCTCTTGCCACCGAAGGCGCGGTAGTGCTCACCGACCTCTTCGAGCCGCTCACGTGGCACGTCCTTGCCGCGGGTGACGTTCCCGAGAAACGGGATGACGTCTTCTTGGCCTTCGGGCCCCCCGAACGACACCACCAAGAGCGCGTCGTAAGGCGCGAGGCGGGTTTCCGCGGCATCAGCATCCAAGCTACTCACAATAAGATCCTCCCAAATTGCCGCTCAAGTGCCGGACACAGGGTCCGACTAAGAGGTCGCCCGCGATTGTTATTGTCACAATCGAGACGTTGATACTTCTCAGCTCGAATGGATTCGCGTGCGCCGTTCCCACACCTTGACGACCGCCACGGTCTTCCTTCTCGCGCTCACCGGCTGCGGCGGAACCGACACCGACGAGCCCGCGGCTGACAGCCAGTGTGAACTCGGCCCGACGGAGCTGACGGTCACTGATGCCGGCCGAGAACCACACAAGGTCATGCGGTTCTCGCCGACGGCCGGAGACACCGTCGAGACGGACATCGAGATGTCAGTCGTCACCGATATCAGCGTCGACGGCGACAGCGCCCCCACCCAGACCGGCCCACTGATGGTGATGGGGATCGTGTTCACCGTCGAGAACGTCGCTGAGGACGCTATCGAGTTGTCGTTCGTCTATGACCATGCCAGCGCCGACAGCGACGAGCCGGCACTGCTCGACATGCTGGACAGCCTCACCGGAATCTCGGGAACGCTGAGCACAGACCACAGCGGTGCCTTTCTGGACGGCAACATCTCGACCGACGGGCTGGGCCCGGAGGCGGAGTCGTTGGTCGAGCAGACCGAGCAGCAGCTGGCCGACCTGACCGTGGCGCTCCCGGCGGAGCCGGTCGGGCCAGGCGGCCTTTGGGAAGTGACAAGTTCGTTCGAATCAGGCGGCGTGGCCTACTGCAATCAGGCGACGTACACACTGGCCGAGTTCGACGGTGAACGCTACGACCTCGATATCGAAACTACGCAGACGGTTCAGCCGACCACCATCGAGGAACACGGCGTCACTATCGAGATTCTCCGCGGCTCAGGCAACAGTTCGGGCCGCAGTAGCGGCAGCCTCGACAGCCCGATCGCGGCGTCCGGATCGAGTACCACCACCACCCGCACCGAAATGCGGATCGAGCGGAATGGTTCGACCCAGTTCCAGGACGTCGAGGTCAGACTCGAGCTGGACATTCACCAGCGCTGAACGCGTTCACGCCCGGCGGACACTAAACTGCAGGACGTGACGTTGCGTCCTGCACGACGATGCCTCCAACACTCGGTTTGCAGGACATTGCGTTGCGTCCTGCAGATCTGCCGGTGTGACGCTGCGCAGGGAAGCTAGTTGGAGACCTGGCTTCCATCCGGCGTGGCGGCTTGGTACAAAGAGCCGCACAAGCGACGATGGAGCCAGTAATGTCGGGAGGTAGACGATGCGCGAGCTTCGCGTGACCGCGGTCAGCGAGGATGGCGCCTACTTGATCCTCTCCGATGGCCACGAGCAGTTCGCACTGCGTGCCGACGAGCGCGTGCACGCTGCGATCCGAGGCGACCGAGCGAGGTTGGGACAGTTGGATATTCAGCTCGAAAGCCAACTGCGTCCGCGGGATATCCAGGCCCGGATCCGGGCCGGCGAGTCGGTTGAGTCCGTCGCCGCGGCCGCAACTATGCCGCTGGAGAAAGTCCGGCGGTTCGCCGGACCTGTGCTGGCCGAACGCGAGCACATCGCTCAGCGTGCCCGTCAGGCCAACCTCCGCCGGATCACCGGCGAAGGCCCGGTACGCACTCTCGAAGGCGCCGCGGCCGACCACGCGGCGGCGGTGGGCGCCCAGCCCGAAGCGCTCACCTGGGACGCATGGCGAGCCGACGACGGCCGCTGGAGAGTGCGCTGCTCCTGGCCAGCCGAGGGCGAAGAGACCCCTGATGACGACCCAGAATTCTCGGCGGTCTTCACCTTCGACCCCTCTGGGAGGTCGGTCGCGCCCCTGGATGTGAACGCGCGTGTCGTCGCCGGCGAGCCGCGACCCGAGCCCGAGCCTGAACCTGCCCCGGAGCCCGTATCCGCCGGCCCCGCTCGACTTTCCGTCGTCCACCCGCCTGCCAACGAGGTCGATGACGACGACGAGTCCCTGCACGACGACCCGTTCGATGTCGAGGCCGAGCCCGCTCAGGCCCCGATCACCGCCCTGGTACGCAACGACGCCGACCCGGCTGACCTCGATGACCCCGAGGATCACGAACACACCACGCCGATCGAGCCGGTTCGCCGACCGCGTCGCACGGGCCGTTACGGCCGCCCCGAGCGGCGCCGTCGCGAGCTGTCCGAACCGTGGGCCGAAGAGCAAGAGCCTGAGGAGCCGGCCGAAGATGTGGCCAGTACCGACCGGCTGCGCCTCAGCGACATCGCCACTCGTATCGAAGTCGAAGAGCCGGACGAACCCGAATCGCCGGAGGAGCTCGCCCCCACCGCTCAGGAGCCTCCGCCTCCCACTCCTCCCCCGCGCAGCACGTCTTCACGCTCGCGCCGGCCGAGTGTGCCCAGCTGGGACGAGATCATGTTCGGGCGCCGCAAGAACGACTAAAACTCGCACGGATAAGAACCCGCGGGTTCTAAGGGCGTCGGGCCGGCACGGTCCGACGCCCTTGTCCGTTCTGGCCGCTGGTCCCGCAGGCCGAATCACCGAACGCGCGGCGCCAGACAGGATAGCCAAACGCCTCATTTCCGTGGGTGTAGGACGCATCGGAAAAAAGTTCTGAAAAAACTTCCGCCGAACATGTATCAGGCGGCCACCGGCGTGCTCTGTATAAGTGGGCGTCGTTGACCACCTTGCGGCGCCCAGCGCGGTCCGGGTACCCCGGTCGCGTCATGCTGATGAGGGAGGAGCGGAGATGGTGGCACGCCCTGAGCACCAACCCGTCGTCGTCTCCGCTCCATCGGGCCATGACGCGAATACCACTCTGGATCGTGAGCGGGCCCAGGACAGGGCCCGCGCCGTCGGGATCCTGACGATCAAACGGCGCCGACGCGGAAGGTATCGCGTCGTCCGGAGGGGGTAGAGCGCCGGGGGGCTTTGCTCGCAGGATTGTTCAACAACGGGGGTGACGGGCGCGTGGGTATAGCACGAACTTTCGTGCACGGGGGCACGCGCCCGTCGCCGACGGCATTCGTTCCCCAGGGGCTGGCCGTGGATAATGTCGCCCAGCAGCATTCCGGGACAGGCCCGGGGCGCAGACCCATCCGGGGGCACGGTTGGCGGACCGCTCGATCAGCGATCTGGTGCACGAGGCCAAGGCAGGCGATCAACGCGCCTGGCGGGAGATTGTCGACCGTCACGCAAGCCTGGTGTGGTCCGTGGTCCGCAGCCATCGGCTTACCGACCCAGACGCCGGCGATGTCTTTCAAACCACCTGGTTGCGCTTGGTGGAAAGCCTCGGCCGGCTCAACAAGCCCGAACAGCTGTCCGCGTGGCTGGTTACGACGGCCAGGCGTGAGTGCCTACGGCACATCAAACGGCGTGACCGCGAGTTCCCGGACCCAGAAGCAGTCGACGTGTCGGCCGATGCCGACAACGCCGCAGCCATGCTGCTGGGCGTCTCGGAGAACACCATCACCGCCCCTGACACCGCGATCCTGCGCCGCGAGCGAGACGGGGAGATCCTCGCCGCGTATCGCAAGCTCCCGGAACGGTGCCAGGCATTGCTCCGCTTGTACCTGGCGGAGCCGCCCCTTAGCTACAACGAGATCGCTGACATCCTCGGCCTGCCAGTGGGCAGTGTGGGACCGAACCGTGGCCGATGCCTTGCTCATCTGCGCAAGCTGCTGGCCGGCAACCACCAAGCCGCCGAGGCAGAAGGAGACGCGTGATGGATGACCCGACGGCGGCCGACCACACGCTGCTGGCCGACCTGCGTGACGCGCTGAACCGCCTTGACCCCCCGCCGGCACACCTGCTGGACGCGGCTTACAACAGCCTCGATTGGATGGATGCCGACGCCGCGCTGGCCGAACTCGTCGCGGACTCCGCGGTTGCGGCGGGAGTGGCAATACGTGCGGCCCAGCCACCACGGGTACTCACCTTCGACGCCGGCGGCGCCACGCTGGTGGTCGAGATCCTGACCGAAACACAGCGGTCCGGAGCGCAGCCGCGCAGGCGCGTGGTGGGCCAGTTGCTGCCCCCGGGTGTCGCCGACGTGGAGGTCAGGGGCACCGACGGCGCTCGTGTCCAGGTCCGCTCCGATGCCCATGGGCGCTTTCGCGCCACCGACGTGCCGGCCGGAAGCATCGCGTTCTCGTGCCGTTTCGACGACCCCGAGCGCAACCCGTTCGTCACCCGCTGGACCGGCCCCGGGCAGCAGTGACCCGCGTCCGGGAACCCGGCTAGCTGACCAGCAGCGGAATGAGCAACTCGTCTTCGCTCATTCCGCCGTGCAGGCCCACCATCTTGACCTCCGTGGGGAACACGCTTCGGTAACAGACGGCGAAACTGCCGCGGGCACACACCACGACGTCCCCGATCCGCTCTTGCACGCGCCCTTCGACGGCACCGAACCAACCGGCTTCGATGGCCTCGGCACGAGTAAGCACCGCGCCTCGCTCCCCCACCACGGCTTGCCATGCCGCCAGGACATCTGGTGTCGCGCCGTCCACGGTGTAGACGTGCCTGAACCGCGCCTCGCCGGCGATCAACGACGTGCCTTCGCGCAAGGCCGGAAGGTCGTCGACGTCGATGCGGTCCTGCGCCGGCACATCCACCATGCCGTGGTCGCCGGTCACCACCAGCACCGTGTCCGCTGGCAGGGAGTCGTAGAGCTCTTCGGCGAATCGGTCGACCATCACCAGCTGGTGCCGCCAAGCCGCGGACCGGCATCCGAGCTGGTGTCCGGTGCGGTCGAGGTCGGAGTCGTACACATAAACCAATGACGGGTTCGCCGCCGATGAGCTTGCCGCCGCCGCGATCCGCTCACCGTACGAGTCGGCGGACCAGTAGGGCCCGCGCAGAGCGGCAGCGGTCAGCCCACTGTCGTGAAACTCTCGCTTGTTGACCACCCTGGTGGCTACGCCGGAGCGCTGGGCCCGCTCGAACAGGGACGGGTGGGGCTGGTAGGTGAGCGGGTCGATGGCCGGCTGCCACTTCAGTGCGTTGAATATCTCGTTGCGCCCTGGCACCCGGGACGTATAACCCAGGACACCATGCCGGCCGGGAGGCAGTCCCGTTCCCAGACTGGTGAGGCTGGTGGCTGTGGTGGATGGCAGCCCGCACGTGATCGGCTGTGCCCGCAGTGACGACAGAAACGGCGTCTGCGCGGTGTGTGAACGGAACAGGTTCCATCCGAGACCGTCGATCAGCAGCACGCAGTAGCGAGCTGCTGGGGGCAGTCCAAGCGGATTCTGTTCGTCTGCGACACCCAACGCTCCGAGCGCGGAGGGGATCAGGTCAGCCAGGGATCGCTCCCCGTACTCGGGCAGGAGAGTCAAACTGTCACCGGACCTGCACGGTAGCTGCTGAAAGCGCCCGAGCGAAGGTCAGCATGTCGTCCACCCGCGTCATTCCGTCACCGGCCTCGCTGACCCTCAAGGTGAAGTCGTCCGAAGTGACAGTCCCGGTGTAGCCGTGATCGGCTTCGCAATCTGGATCTCCGCATGTAGCCGGCTCCAGATCGATGCGGCTCATGGCACCCCAGCCAACGGTCAGCACGACGTCCAGCGGCCGGTCTCCGACCTGATGCGACGCCGGCGAGGGTACTGTGCGGCTCACGACCACCGAAGAGACCCGCGCCAGCGGTACCGCTTCGGTGGAGGTCGTCGCATACGGCGAGCCATGGGCGTCGTCGGACGGATACTCGTCGGAGTGGCCGACTATCAGCCGGGTAGGGGTCAAGACCAGCACGCTCACATGGCGACGCAGCTCATCGCGGTCGAAATGCGGCTCGTGATGAACGACGAACGACTCGACCGGCTCACCAGCCAGGGCCGTCTCGAGCGTCTCCGCCACCAGGTCTGGATAGTAGCCTGCTTGTTGGATCGCGATGCGGAGTCCTTCACGCGTCCCTATGTCCACCATACGTCCAATCCTTACACGCTTCTCGCCAGCTCGCTGCTCACGCCAGCCGTCGCGCGTACCAGTCGGGGCGCGGCGCCGGCCGGGCAAGGCGAGCCGAGGCGTTGACCACGGCCAAGCCGGTCTCGCTGACAAGCACCGGGTTCAATTCGAGCCCCTCCAGTTCCGGTAGATCATCCGACATGCGCGACACTCGATGCAAGAGATCCTCCACCGCTGCCACATCGGCCATGTCTCCGCCGCGATATCCGAACAACAGCGCCGCGGCTTTGACCTCCCGTACCATCTCAGCCGCATCGGAGTCGGTCAACGGCGGGATCCGGTAGGCGCGGTCTTCGAGAAGTTCGGTGGCCACACCGGAGATGCCGAACGACACGACGGGGCCGAACATAGGGTCTTCGCGGGCCCAGATGGCGACGGGTACGCCGGCCGTTGCCATCGGCTGCACGACGAACCCGGCCTCGGCTGGATCGGCCAGCGTGCTCGACAACGTCTGCCAGGCGTCGCGCATCTCCTCGGCGGTATCGATGTTGCGCCAGACGTCGGCCAGATCCGGCCGGTGCCGGAGGTGACTCGCGGTGGCTTTCAGGACCACCTCACCACCGAGCTGTTCGGCCGCGGCCAGTGCATCGTCGAGGCTGTGAGCAGCGATCACCGGCAACGGGTGGATGCCGTACGCCGCGAGCAAGGCCATCGTCTGAGCCGTCGTGAGGTCTATCGCTTCGTTGCCCGCGGCGGTGGCCAGAACCGCCTCGGCATGCCGGCGGGCGGCGTCGGGATCGACGTCGTCGAGATCGGGCACGTGACCGTGGCGCCGGCGGCGCCAGGCGCTGTAGGAGGTGACGTGGGCCAGGGCACGAGCGCCTTCCTCCAGCGAGGGGTACGACGGGACGGAGCCGCGCCGGGGCACGCCGTGTTCGTCGAACCGGCGCATCTCCTCGGGGACACCGCGGATACCCAGGAAGGTGGTCACCATCGGCTTGTTCCCTGACGACGACGCGTCAGCCAGCACACGCGCGACCTCTTCACTGCTCGACGCGTCGACCGCGGGGGCGAAGACCACCAGTAATGAGTCGACCTCCGTGCGCGCGGACAGGTCTGCCAGCGCCGAGGCGTAAGCCTCCGCCGAGGCCGTGACGCCCAGATCGACCGGGTCGCATCCGACATCGAGCCCCGCCGCCACGACAGCGTCGTTGGCCAGCATGCACAGGGCGCTGGAGTTGCCGACGATACCCACCCGATCGCCGGTCGGCAGCGGCTGATAAGCCAGCACCTGGGCGACGTCGAACATCTCCGAAATCGTATCGACGCGCAACACACCGGACTGGCGGAACATGGCATCGAGCGCCGCGGGCGGGACTTCGATCGGACGCACGGTGTGCCCGAGCGGCACACCCTGGGTCGAGCGGCCCCCCTTCACCACCACAACCGGCTTGATCTCCGCCACCCGCCGGGCGAGCCGGGAGAATTTGCGGGGGTTGCCCAGCGACTCCAGGTACAGCAGCACCACCTCGGTGGCGGGGTCGTCACGCCAGTACTGCAGTAGATCGTTGCCGGAGACGTCCGCCCGGTTGCCCGCCGACACGAAGGTCGACAAGCCGAGGCCGCGAGCGGCGCCGTCGCTGAGGATCGCCGTGCCCAGAGCTCCTGATTGCGAGAACAGGCCGACCCGCCCCCGTGGTGGAACAACGGAGGCCAACGACGCGTTCAAGGCATACTGCGGATCGGTGTTGATGATGCCAAGACAGTTCGGGCCCACCACCCGCATGCCGTGAGCGCGCGCCACGCGCACGAGTTCGGTCTGGCGCGCTCTGCCCTCCGGATCACCCCGCTCGGCGAACCCGGCGGCCACGACCACCACACCACGCACGCCTTTGGCCGCGCACTCGAGGACAACGTCGTTGACGGCTTCCGCGGGCACCGCGAGAACAGCGAGATCGACGTCGCCGGGGATCTCACGCACGGTCGGATAGGCCGTGACTCCCGCCACCGCCGTCGCTTCGGGGTTCACCGCGTACAGCCGCCCGGTGAACCCCTGATCCAGGCCGTCCTTGATGTTGCGGATCAAAGCCTGTCCGGCCTTGCCCACCGACCGGCTGGCCCCGACGACGGCAACCGAACGCGGCGTCAGCAGCCGCTCGATCGAACGTGCTTCGGCTCGATGCTCGCGGGCAGCCATCACCTGCAGTGAGTGGTCAGTAGGGACGATCTCGAACTCGACGTGGACGACCCCGTCCTCGAAATGGTCGTCGACGCTGTACCCGGCCTCCACGAATACTGTGATCATCTTCCGGTTGGCCGGCAAGACGTCGGCGACGAAACGGTGCAAGCCACGTTCTCGCGCAGCCTGGGCCAGATGCTCCAGCAACACGGTGCCGATGCCCCGCCCCTGATGGCCGTCCTCGACGAGAAACGAGACCTCGGCCTCCCCCGCACGAGTGCGGTCATACCTGCCCACGGCGATCATCTCGTCGCCCACCAGCATGATCAGCGCTACCCGGGTGTCGTGATCGACCCGGGTGAAGTGATCGACATCCCGCTCGCTCAACCTGGGATACGGCGCGAAGAAACGGTAGTACTTCGACTCGTCGCTGACCCGGGCGTAGAACTCGACCAATCGCTCGGCGTCGTCGGACCGGATGGGCCGCACATGTGCGGTGGCTCCGTCGGACAGCACCACGTCGGCTTCCCAGTGATCTGGGTATGACAGGTCAGACTCCACAGTCCGAGGCTAGAGCATCGTCGCCCGATACTGGTGCATGAGGCAATGTTCAGGGTGACGCGAAGTCAGGAGGACATCAGGCATGGCGCCGACTCGTGAAGACCGCATCTTTTGGATCGGCGGAACGGTTGTCATGGGGCTCGTGTTCGGGATTCTCGGCAGCGTCTTGGCGAACCCGGGTGCTGGTCTCGCGGGCGGCCTGGCCGCCGCATTGGTCTGGTTCGTGCTGGGCGCCGTCCGCCGACACGACAGGCAGAAATGATGCCGGATCTTCAGTGATCCCGGCCTTCGGCTTCGCGGCAATAGTGCGGCACGGGGTGTGGAGGGCCACCGAGGCTGCCCCCAGGCCGGAATCGCCCCTCAATACCGCGATCGGGCACCACTTGGGAAGATCAACTAGGCAACGATTCGGTGACGACACTTGGTACAGATCGCGACATATTCCGCCGACATTTGATAAATCTCGCAAAACCTTGACAGGCAACCGTATTCCAGAAAGAGTCCAACTGCACGGTTCGCCCCCGCACCGGGGGTCAGGGGGTCGCGTTTTCTTTCCAGGGACGCTCACCGATCGTGAGCACCGGGCCAGGGGGCGGGGCTCGCTCGGGTCGATCGCGTCATGTCCCGTCGCCAGCCGGCATCCGTAACCCGGATGGGTGGCTTCGAGGCATACCGAGGACTGGACCTGCGACAACCAAGCGAACCAAGGGGAAAACATCCATGCGCTTGAAAAGACTAGCTCTCCTGACCGCGGGCACCGCACTCGTCGCGGTAGGCCTCGCCGTACCGTCCCAGGCCAACCTCACCACGTTCTGTGACGGCGTCGCGTCCGACGTCACGATCCCTGGTGATCTGGTCGTCCGGGCGGACGCTTCCTGTGAGCTCACCAACGTGACCATCAACGGCAACGCCACGGTCCGGGCCGAGGGCAGCCTGCTGCTCACGGATTCGACCGTGGAAGGCAACCTCCGCGTCAACGCCGACGCCTTCGCCAGCCTCGTCGAGTCCCACGTCAAGGGCAACACCCGGCTCGTCGAAGCTTTCGGCGTCTACTCCGAGGACAGCGCCCACGACCTCAACGTGGTCGCGACTGATTCCGAGTTCTACTACTCGCTCGGTTCCACCCACGGCCGCAACATCAACTCGACAAATGCCGAAACGTTCGTCGAGTCCGGCTGGGTGAGCAGAAACGTCGACTCCGACGGTGGCTACCTGACCGACTTGTACGACTCCGTGGTCGAGGGCAATGTGTCCGTGGCCGGCACCGACTTCGGCAGCGTCGTCTGTCTCTCCGAAATCGACGGCGACGCCACCTTCACCGGCAATGGCGGTCTGGTGCAGTTGGGCGCGCAAGCTCCGGTCCAGGACTGCGGGTCCAACGTCTTCGGCGGCAACGTCACGTTGACCGGCAATAACGCCGACGGATTCGTCAGCAACAACGTGATCCGTGGCGACCTCGTGTGCAGCGACAACAGTCCTGCGCCTGTGGTCAGCGACAACCGGATCCGGGGCGAGGAGCAGTGCGACTCCGCATCCGCGGCGGCCTTCAGCACTCGCAGCAGCGTGCAATCCGCAGAGACGGCACAGAACCGCAAGGATGAAGTGCGCGGCGCCATCGAAGAGCGGGTAGCCGAGAGCGAAGAAGCGGCCGAAGAAGCCGGCCCGGCCTTCGACTGACAGATCCACGGCTGTTGGTCCTGGACCGTCCGCGCGGCTAGCGGACGGTCCAGGGCACGGCTTTCTCACCTGCCTGTGGCTGCACAGGCCAGAGGACGTTGCGTCGGCGGCTGTCTCCATCGCCCCCAAGGCAACGCCCGGCCCTCCTCGGTGAGGGCACGGGTTCGTTTGTCCCCGGCGGCAGTTGCCGGCGCAACCTCTCAGCCCGTCTCAAGGCCCTCTTGGCGAGGGATCTGGATGTTCCGCGCCAGGTCGAGTTGGAGCGTCGGTGCCAGTCTTCGGTGTGACAAGCGAAGAGTTGGGTAACCGCCAGCATCAGCGCATGATCACCTGGCGGCGAGAGGAACTCCGATGGCCTGGACTCTGCCCGAGATGTTCAAGACCGAGGGCGGAACCGTCCGGTGGGCGCGGCTTGGCGACGGGCCGGAACCCATCGTGTTGGTGCACGGCACGCCCTACTCATCTTTTGTCTGGCGCGACATCGCACCAGCACTCGCACTCAAACGCGCCGTCTTCGTCTTCGATCTGCTCGGCTATGGGCAATCCGACCAGAGCGCGGACCAGGATCTGACCCTGGCCGCCCAGGCACGCCGATTCGTGGATCTTCTCGCGCACTGGGAGCTACATCGTCCCAGCGTGGTCGCCAACGACATTGGTGGCGCCATCGTGCTGCGCGCCCTCCTCCTCGACGGAGCCACCTACAACGATCTCACCATCTTCGACGCGGTCAGCGGCGGCGACTGGGAACGTGGCCTGTTCAAGCTACTGCGCGCCCATCCCGCGGTGTTCGATCAGCTTCCCGGCTACGCGCACGAGTCCCTCGTCATCAGCCACCTCAACAACGCCACCCACCGCGGTTTCTCGCCCGACGTGATCAGCGCGCACCTCTCTCCTTGGCTCGGACCCACCGGGCAGGCGGCCTTCTACCGCCAATACCGTCAGCTCTCCCAGTCCGACACGGAACCGTACGAGGCTCTACTCGACCAGGTCGCCGTACCGGTCAAGCTGCTCTGGGGACGTGAGGACCGGATCCTCCCGCCGGAGTATGGCACCTGGTTGCATGAACGGATCCCCCACGCCGAGCTGCACTGGGTAGCCGATGCCGGACACCTGTTGCAGGAAGACGCGCCGGCGCAGCTGCTCTCCCATCTGCTCGCAGGCTTCGCCGGCGACGGTGAGACGGGTCCGTCGCGTGTGCCGCCGACCACCACCTAGGCTGTGACGTCCCGTGTCGTGAGACGAGCCCAGGCCAGCGACAGAAAAATCACGATGTACGCGGCCTGAGTGAGCAGACCACGGTTGACGGTCTCCAGCATCATCGGCTCCCGTAGGAAGTCCGCGTACGCCCGCCAGGTGTCGGTGAGCAGCCATGGGTGCAAGCCGGACAGCTGTGGGATGGCCCCCAGAATTTGCGAGATGACCGGAACGGCGGCCGTTGAAGCCATCGCCGTCGTGGGCACTTCAGTCAGAGTCGAGATGAACACACCTATCGCCGCCAGCCCCGCCAGCATCAGCGCGGCATAGCCGGCCATGATTATTCCGCGCCAGCCGGTCTCCAGCAGCCCGATCGTCTGGCCCGAAAGCAGCGTCACGTCACCCACGGGAAAGAGCAGCGCGCCGGTCACCATCCCGGATGTCACCACCACTACGGCGGCGACGACGCCGAACACCACGCTGGACGTGTATTTCACCGCCAGCACCCGCCCGCGCGCCACCGGTACCGTCAGCAGATACCGCAGAGTTCCGCTGGCTGACTCACCGGCGATCGAGTCGCCGGACACGACGGCCATCGTCAGCGGCATGAAGAACGGGGTCAGCAGAATCAATGCGGAGAAACCCAGAAACAAGCCGTTGCTCGAGACCTCGGCCAGCAGACCACGCGCCGGCCCACCCGGGGACGACGATAACCGCAATGCGACCCCCACGATCACCGGTGCCGCCGCCAGCACGGCAAGCATGATGACGTTTCGCCGGCGGCGTAGGACCATACCGAGCTCGGACGCAGCGAGGCTAGTGCTCAACATCGAAACCCTCCCCGGTCAGGGAGACGAAGAACTCCTCCAGGCCGGCTCGTTCAACGACGGCCTGCCGTACCGGAATACCGGCTTTGACCAGGTGTTCGACGACCTCCTCCGAGGCCGTACCCGACAGCTCGGCGCGGATACCGTCCGGACGAGCGACGATGTTCGCCAGATTCAGCCGTTGCAGCACGGCCATGGTGCCTTCCTGTGCCGGGGTGTCGATCCGGATCCGCACTGACATGGCGGCCCGCAGCGAACCGATGTCGTCCTGCGCCACGAGCCGGCCGTTCCGCATGACGCCCAGGTGACAGCACATCTGGTCGATCTCGCCGAGCAGATGGGAGGAGACGAAAACCGTGGTGCCCGCCGCCGCTACCTCGGACACGATCCGCCGCACCTCACGGGTTCCCTGCGGATCCAAGCCGTTGGTGGGCTCGTCGAGCACCAGCAGTTCACGCGGCTTGAGCAGGGCAGCCGCCAGCCCGAGGCGCTGGCGCATGCCCTGCGAGTAGACCCGATAGGCCTTGCCGGCAGCCGCACCGAGGCCGACCGACTCCAGGGCGGAATCGATGCGGGTGCGCCGATCGGTCCTGCGCGTGGTGCGGTCGGCCACGTCGAGGCGGATGAGGTTGTCCCGCCCCGAGAGGTAGGGGTGAAACGCCGGGCCGTCGATCAGTGCGCCCACCCGTGGCAACACGTCTGCGCCGGACAGCGGCATCTCCGAGCCGAGCATCGTCACCGAGCCCTCGGTGGGTGCGATGAGCCCCAGGAGCATCCGGATGGTGGTGGTCTTGCCGGAGCCGTTCGGTCCGAGGAAACCGTAGACCGAGCCCTCCGGGACCGCCAGGTCGACCGAGTCGACGGCCGTGTGCCGGCCAAACCTCTTGGTCAGGCCCTCGGTGGCTATCGCCGCGGTCACATCGCCTTTTCTTCGAGTACGTCGAGCCCGACGGCGCCCAGCAGCAGGCGGCCGTCGTTCAGCCAGAGTGCCGAGAACAGCCTGCTCTCGAAGCCCAGCCCGGTGCCGTAGGCCCCGGACACCGGCTGCATTTCCGCCATGAACGCCTCGACCAGCCCGGACAGGTCGCCGAACTCGTCCGTGCCGGCCATCAGATCGTCGATGTGCGCGGTGAGCGAGTCCAGGTCGAAGCCGGACACCACCAGCACCGACATCCACTGATCCTCGATCAGTTCAGCGTCGAGTTCTTCCTCGGCCGGTTCGCCCTCCGGATGGGCCGCCAGCCACCCCAGATCGAACTCCTCGACAGTGGCACCAGGCGGCGGAGTGAACTCGAACACCGACTGGTCCGGCTCGTCGAACGAGACCGACGTAAAACCGACCTCGACAGCGGGATCGCCGCCGTCGGCGCTGAAGATCCGGACGCGCAGCGGCACGCCGTATTCGCCGTCGATGGCCACCCGGACCGAGCCGATCAGCGAACGATCGTCCTTGGGACTGGCCACCAGCTCGTACGCGGCCCGTCCAGCCACCGTAGCCGTGCCGTCGACCTCGATGTCGGTGGTGGGCTCGACGAACCGCAACGCCAGTTCGGCGAGCACGTTGGTGGGAAGCTCCGCCATCGGTTTTCGATCTGGGTGCTGCTCCTTGGCGTCTTCCAACTCGGCGACGGTCTGGTGCATGACCACGTTCTGATCGCTGTTCCAGTACCAGACGTCGTCGCCTTGGCGGATCAGGTCGGTCTCGGCGAGGTCGCCGTAGAGAGCGAGCCGGTACGTGGACTCGTCGGAGAACCACACCCGAGCACTAGTGGCGCCGCTGAGCAGGGCCAACGGAGAACTGGTCGCGCCGGCCATACTCGGCAGCTCCGGGATCCCCACGTCAGCCGAGTGCACGATCGTGCCGGCGAGCGGGACGTCGCCGGATTCGGCCAGCCCGACCAGCAGCTCGCCCGCACTCCGCTCGGGCAGCTCGGAATCCGCATCCGCGATCATCGGCACCGCCACGGCGGTGGCCAAGACCACAGAGGCGATGGTCAGCGGCACCGTCCACGGCAGCTTGGACGAACTGAAAAAGGCGGATCGGAACGTTCTCGTAGCCATCTAGATCTCCCTCTGGCAGGTTAGCGCACTACTCACTCTGCAGGCCCAGCGCTGTGAAGACCCTGAGAGGTTGGCCGCCGCCGGAACTCGCGCCATGACATAAAGAGCGAGACACTAATGCCCTCACCGGAAATACCCGCTCCCGAAATCGGGGCTTGCAACGGGGCGCCGGTGCGGGCAAGGAGGGACCTTTTTCGATGCGCATTCTGGTTGTCGAAGACGAACGCGGGCTCGCTCGCGCGCTGAAGCGCGGGCTCACCGCCGAGGGGTTCTCCGTCGAACTCGCCGCGGACGGGATGGAAGGGCTCCACCTGGCCCGGGAGAACCCCTACGACGCGATCGTGCTGGACATCATGCTCCCGTCGCTCTCCGGCTACCGCATCTGCCAAGCGCTGCGCGCCGAAGGCAACTGGGTTCCCATTCTCATGCTCTCCGCCAAGGACGGCGAATACGATCAAGCCGACGGGCTGGACGTCGGGGCAGACGACTACCTGACCAAGCCGTTCTCGTATGTGGTGCTGGTAGCCCGGCTCCGGGCTCTGATGCGCCGTGGCGCCCCGGAGCGGCCCGCAGTACTGACCAGCGGCGACCTCTCTCTCGATCCCGCGACCCGCACAGTCCGCCGCGGCACGGAAACGGTGGCGCTGACGCCTCGCGAGTTCGGTGTGCTGCACTATCTGATGTACAAGCGTGGCGAGGTGGTCTCCAAGCTCGAACTGCTGGAGCACGTGTGGGATCCGCACTACGACGGCGACCCGAACATCGTCGAGGTGTACGTCGGATACCTGCGCCGCAAGATCGACACCCCGTTCGACCGGAACAGCCTCAAGACGGTTCGCGGAGCGGGATACCGCCTCATCGACGACCACGTGACATGACCCCGGGACCGACCGAGATGAGCGGCCGCTCGCCCTGGTCCGTCCGGCTCAAGCTCTCCCTGCGGGCGCAACTCACCATCGCCGCGACCACCGTCGCCGCGCTGGTCCTCACCGTCGGTGGGACTCTCACGCTGATCATGCTCCAGCAGACGCTGCTGCGGGAACTGGACGAGTCCGCCCGCAGCCACGGCCATGACATCGCCGCGCTCGTCGAGGCCGATCGTCTCACCAACCCCCTACCGAGTTCGGGGGCCGCCATCGCGCAGGTCGTCGACGCCCAAGGCCGTGTGCTGGCATCGACACCAGGCGGCGACCGGCTGGTGCCGATCCTGAGCCGGGACGATCTGGCCGTGGTGCGAGCAGGTGAGGCGATCGACATGCCCGGCACCCGGATCGGGCAGCCGGAGCCGTTCCGGGCCATAGGTATCGAGACCGGCCCTCCGGACGGACCTCAGACGGTGCTCGTCGCGGTGTCGCTGGCCGAGCAGCGGCGTACGGCCAACTTGCTCAGGCTCGCGATCGTCGGGGCCGGCGTGGTCGTGGCCGCGGCTGTGGGTTTGCTGAGCTGGTTCGTCACGGGGCGGACGCTCCGGCCGGTCGAGCAGTTGCGCAGCGGTGCCGCCGAGATCACCGGAACCGGCGAACAACGTCTGCTGCCGGTGCCGGTCGCCCGGGATGAGCTGCACCGGCTGGCCACCACCCTCAACGACATGCTGAAACGCCTCGAGGCGGCCTCTGCCCGGCAGCGCGCGTTCGTCGCCGATGCCGCCCACGAGCTGCGCAGCCCGATCGCGGCGCTGCGGACCGAGCTGGAAGTCGGGCTCGCCCATCCGGACGCCGTCGACCCGTACGAAACCGCCCGTGAAGCGCTCGCCGAGGTGGAGCGGATGGAGCGGCTGGTCGAAGACCTGCTGATTCTGGCTCGCCTCGACGAGCCACGGCGCCGGACGTCCACCGACGTCGACCTGCGTGACGTGACCCGCGACGTCGTCGATCAGCTGCGCGACCCCCGGGTGCCGATACGTGTCGACGCCACGGAGTCGGCCTGGGTGTTCGGGGATCCCCACGCGCTGGGCCGCTTGGTCCGCAACCTGGTCGACAACGCGGTCCGGCATGCCGTCACCGGGGTGGACGTCGACGTCCGCAGCCTCGGCATCCTCACTGAGCTGCGGGTGAGCAACGACGGCCCGCCTGTCCCACTCGCCGACCGGGAGCGGATCTTCGAACGTTTCACCAGACTGGACGACGCCCGGGGCCGCGACGCCGGTGGCACCGGCCTGGGCTTGGCGATCGTCCGCGAGATCGCCCAGGCGCACGGCGGGCACGTGACGGTGGGCGACGCCTTTCCCGGTGCCCGATTCACCGTCCGGCTGCCGGTCCGCCACTCCGGCACACGCCTCTCGTGATCATTGGCACTTGACCACCGAATTCGGTGGTCAAGTGCCAATGATCATGGGATACGCTCGGCGCTCATGACCATCAGTTCCCGCAGCGACGAACTCCTCATCCGGCCGTGCACCAAGCAGTACAAGAAGATGGTCGCGGCCGCGCCGCTCTTCTTGATAGTGCCCGCGGTGGCTCTCGTCGTGCGGGAGGGCCTGCCCGCTTTCGCCTTGCTCGTGGCGACGGTGCTGAGCTGCGTCGTCATCATGTACTTCTACTTCCGGGGCGTCTACGTCGTGCTCACACCTACCGAAGTCGGCCGCTCCGGATTCACCTCGCGACGCAAGATGTGGCCCCGCACCGACGTCGCCGCGATCGTCGTCGGCCACATCTACCTGTCGATCGTCGACAGCCGAAGCGCGGAGAACGTGTTTCTGCTCGACCGCGCCGGGCGGACCATCATTCGTCTACGCAGCACCCATTGGGCGCAGGAGGACCGCGACGCGCTCGTCGCCCGCCTGGGGATAGCACCGGTCGTCCACCCGGACTTGGTGAATCCACCCGAGTTCGCCAAGGTATACCCCAAAGCGCTGCCCTGGTACGAAAGACTGAGCTTCGCCAAGATGGTGCTGCTGACCTTCGGCTTCGTCATCCTCCTGTTCGTGGTCATCGCGCTCGTCGTCGCGATGACGCTGTAGCACGGCCCAGCCCACGTTCCGGCCAGGGCTCGCTCCATACGTCGCATTACTCCGCGTGGCGCCCGGAGCCTCAAATCGTGGGTCGCTGCCGGATCTGAGATAGCGCAGGGGTAAGAATGGGGCGCATGGCACGCGGAACCAAGACTCCCCCACCTGAGGACTTCGAAGAGACGATCATCGATGTAGACGTGTCCGAGGAGATGCGCGGCAGCTTCCTCGAGTACGCCTACTCGGTCATCTACTCCCGCGCGATCCCCGACGCACGAGACGGGCTGAAGCCGGTACAGCGGCGAATCCTGTTCCAGATGCATGAGATGGGTCTGCGGCCAGACCGCGCCCACGTCAAGTGCGGCCGCGTCGTCGGCGACGTCATGGGCAAGCTGCACCCGCACGGCGACGGCGCCATCTACGACACCTTGGTGCGGATGGCCCAGTCCTGGGCCATGCGGGTCCCGCTGGTGGACGGACACGGCAACTTCGGGTCCTTGGACGCCGGGCCGGCGGCCTACCGTTACACCGAGTGCCGGATGGCTGAGCCGGCCATGCTGCTCACCGGCTCACTCGACGAAGACGTCGTCGACATGGTGCCGAACTACGACGGCCAGTTCGAGCAGCCGGAGGTTCTACCGGCCGCGTTCCCCAACCTGCTGGTCAACGGTGCCAGCGGCATCGCGGTGGGGATGGCCACCAACATGGCGCCGCACAACCTCGGCGAGGTGGTCGACGCCACCCGTCATCTGCTCGTACATCCGGATGCCACGCTCGACGACCTCATGCGGTTCGTCCCGGGTCCGGACCTGCCCAGCGGGGGGCGTATCGTCGGACTCGACGGCGTCCGCGAGGCCTACGAGTCCGGGCGGGGAGCCTTCAAGACCCGGGCCACCGCGCGCATCGAGAACATCACCGCTCGCCGCAAGGGCATCGTCATCACCGAATTGCCGTACATGGTCGGCCCGGAGCGGGTCCGCGAGCGCATCGTCGATCTGGTCAAGAGCAAGAAACTCAACGGCGTCGCCGACGTCGTCGACTACACCGACCGAAACACCAGCCTGCGCCTCGTGATCGAACTCAAGAGCGGGTTCGTGCCCGAGGCAGTGCTGGAAGAGCTCTACCGCCTCACCCCCCTCGAAGACTCGTTCTCCATCAACAACGTCGCCCTGGTCGACGGGCAGCCGCGTACTCTCGGGCTCAAAGAACTGCTCGAGGTCTTCATCAAGCACCGGCTCGAAGTGGTACGCCGGCGCAGCGAGTTCCGGCGCAAGAAAGCCGCCGACCGCCTGCACCTGGTCGACGGTCTGCTGGTCGCCCTGCTCGACATCGATGAGGTCATCGCCGTCATCCGCTCATCTGACGACGCCGCGGCCGCGCGGGACCGGTTGATGCAGGTCTTCGATCTGTCCGAGATCCAAGCGCGCTACATCCTCGACACTCCCCTGCGCCGGCTCACCAAGTACGACCGCCTGGAGCTGGACAAGGAGGCCGAGGAGCTGCGCCGGACCATCGACGAGCTGACGGCGCTGCTGGAGGATGAGTCGCTGATGCGCCAGGCCGTCTCCGCCGAACTCGCCGAGGTCTCGGCCGCGCATGCCACACCGCGCCGCACGGTCTTGCTCGAGGACTCCGGTGTTCCCAGCCCGCGACTCCCGGCCACCGCATTGGAGGTGTCCGACGACCCCTGTCAGGTACTGCTCTCGTCAACCGGACTGCTCGCCCGCACCGCTGGTCTGGAACCGCTGGTTCCTGGTGAGAAGCGAGCCAAACATGACCTGGTGGTGTCGTCGGCGCCCACCACCGCGCGCGGCGATATCGGTGCCGTGACCAGCGCGGGACGTATGATCCGGTTGTCGGTACTGGAACTGCCGGCGTTGCCGCCCACGAGCTCTCCCACCATGGCCGGTGGAGCACCGGTGCAGGAGTTCATCGAGCTCGAACCGGGCGAGCGGCTGCTGTGCCTCTCCTCGTTCGACCCGGACTCCCCCGGCCTTGCCCTGGGCACCGCGGACGGCGTCATCAAACGTGTTGTGCCCGACCACCCGTCCAACAAGGACTCCTGGGACGTCATCCGGCTCGAGGACGGCGACCACGTCGTCGGTGCCGTACAGCTCAAAACCGGCGAGGAGGACCTGGTGTTCGTCAGCTCCGAAGCGCAGCTCCTACGTTTCCCGGCCAGCGTCGTCCGGCCGCAAGGCCGCTCCGGCGGTGGAGTAGCCGGCATCAAACTCAGTCCCGGCGCGAAAGTCACGTACTTCGGTGCCGTCGAACCAGGCGACGAAGCGAGTGTGGTCACCATCGCGGGCTCTTCGTCCGCGCTACCAGGCACCCAGGCAGGCAGCGTGAAAGTGACTCCGTACGCAGAGTATCCCGCCAAGGGCCGGGCCACCGGTGGGGTGCGCTGTCACCGATTCCTCAAGGGCGAGGACACCCTGTTGCTCGCGTGGGTCGGTCCGGCTCCGGCACGTGCGGCCGCGGCCAGTGGCGTCCCGGTAGAGCTGCCGGCCGAACCCGGCCGGCGAGACGGCTCCGGCATGCCGGCACCGCAGCCCATCGCGGCGATCAGCGGAACGTCTGTCGTACCTGGAGGATATGCCAATGCCTGAACAACATGACGCGTTCGCCGACGTGCTCGCCGCCAATCAGGAATATGCGGCCGAATTCGACCTCGGGCACCTGGTCCCCGGTGCCGCCCGCGGTCTGGCCATCGTCACCTGTATGGACTCGCGTATCGAGCCCCTGGACATGCTCGGGCTAACCCCGGGCGACGCGAAGATCATCCGCAATGCTGGCGCTCGAGTCACCGAAGACGTGCTGCGTACCCTGGCGCTGGCCACGCACCTGCTAGGCGTCGAGCGGATCATGGTCGTGGCGCACACCAACTGCAAGATGGCCAGCGCCACCCGCGACCAGGTGATCGACATCGTCGAACAGGCCTCCGGAATCGACGTGCGCAGTCTGGATTTCCGGCTGGTGTCCGATCAGCACGAGACACTCGAGGTCGACGTTCAGAAGATCCGTTCGTGGCCGTTTTTCCCGCCGGGCATCGCGGTGGGCGGATTCGTGTACGACGTCGCCACCGGCCGAGTGGAGCGGGTGACCTGACGGGCCCGTCCGTGTGAGGTTATCGGTCAATCGCGCTGCGAACGCCGGCCGCGCCGGAGGCCGATCTCGTACGCGGCCAGGAGGAGCAGCCACGACGCCGTGATCGGAACCACGAACCAAAGCATCACGGCGCTGAACGGTTCAAGCGCGGCATGATCCGTCGCCTGGAGCAACAGGAAGGCGATGTAGGCCGCGTAGAGGATGAAGAAGAGCACACCCTCCCAGCGAGCCACCGCCTGCCCGGTGAAGGCCACTGGAAGCAGTGCCAGCGCCACCGCGATCATGATCGGCAGATCAAACCTGATCGCGGCGCTCGCCACCTCGATCCCGTCCGGCGCGACGATTGCCGTGATGCCGAGAACCGCCCCGATGTTGAACACGTTGGAGCCGACGATGTTGCCCACCGCGAGATCGCGCTCGCCTCGGATGACAGCGATCACGCTCGTCGCGAGCTCTGGAAGGGACGTCCCAATAGCCACCACCGTCAGGCCGATGATCAGGTCGCTGACGCCCAGGGCCGCCGCTACCTCACTGGCGCCGCGGACCAGGAGCTGTGCTCCGGCGACGAGCAGCCCCACCCCCACCAAGACGAGCAACAGGTCACGCGGCACGCTCCGCCGCTGGGGTGTAGGTGCCTGCGCGTCCTGCGTTGATCCGCCGGTGTGCGGGCCGTGGCGCATCGGAATGGGCAGCTTTCGTCGCCGCGAGATCACGATGGTGATGGTCACGTAGATCACCACCACGGCCAGCAGCAGCGTGCCGTCGAGACGGGTGATGTGCCCGTCGAGGGCCAGGAGCAGCAGGCCGATCGACAGCGCCACCATGACCGGGATATCCGCGCGGACGATCTGCGACTTCACGATCAGCGGGACGAAGACCGCCGATAGCCCGAGCACGAGAAGGATGTTGGCGATGTTGCTGCCGACGACGTTACCGACGGCCAGCCCTGGGTGTCCGCCGAGCGCCGCGCCGGTGCTGACGGCCAGCTCGGGTGCCGATGTGGCGAACGACACCACGGTGAGCCCCACCACAAGGGAAGACATCCCGATCGTGCGGGCCAATGAACTGGCACCACGGACCAAAGATTCGCCGCCGCCTACCAGCAGAACGAAGCCTGCGATCAACATCAGCACCGCTGTCACGCTCACGCCGCCACCATACGTGGCCTCTCGTGCGCCAAGGCGCCGTATCCGGCATTGCGGCACGAGGACCTGATTCGTCCACATCCCCCGGTGGTGTGCGCTAATCCCCCACGTTGCCAAGCTTCACGGGTTTTTTCTGTGTTTTCATTCTCTTTCTCGCAGGTTACTAGCTATAGCACATGTTTTCCTCTCAACCTTGTCGGTGGCGAACTATAGCGTTGGATCATGAGTTCGGAGATGCTCGACGGTTTGACCGCTGCGGTGCGTGAGGTCGCAGCGGAGCCGGCCGCTGACCTATCCGAGGCACGGATCAGTGATGAACTACTGGCGCTACGCCGGTTGGCCGACGCCGCCGAGGCTGCCTATCTCACCCGATTGCGTGTTTTCGACAAGCGTCGGATCAGTGAGTCCACATCAGCCTTGTCCACTGGTGCATGGGTGCGGCACAAGTCGCACGTCGCCCCGGCCGAGACATCGCGGGCATTGAAAATCGCCAGAATGCTAACCGACCTGCCCGTCGTCGAGCATGCCCTGATCAACGGCGAGATCCGGGTGCCGCACGCCGAAGCCATCACCCGGGCAGCGAAACTGCTCGGCACTGATGTGATCGCCGGCTGCCAAGACGCCCTCGTCGCCGCGGCCAGCACAGACGACCCCACCCGGCTCCGCGCCGCGCTACGCGGCCTCGGCGCCGCCGTCGATGACACCAAAGCCGCCAAACGCGCCGAAAAACGCGACCAGGGACGCTGGCTCGACCTGTCCTCCACCTTCGACGGCGCCGTCATCCTCGACGGAGTCCTCGGCGAAGAAGACGGCGCCATCGTCAACACCGCCATCGACGCCCTCGCCACACCTAGTGGCCCCGACGATCAACGCACCCCATCCCAACGCCGCGCCGACGCCCTAGTCGAACTCTGTCGCCGCGCTCTCGCTGCTGGTGACGTCCCGTCGCAGGGCGGTGAAGCCACCCACCTGATCGTGGTCACCAACCTGGACACCCTCGAAACCCGCACCGGCGGGCTCGGCGAGCTCACCAACGGGGCCATCCTGCGCGGCGACGCCGTACGCCGCCTGGCCTGTGACGCCCGCATCAGCCGGATCATCACCGGCCCCGACTCCCAACCCCTCGACGTCGGCCGATCCCAGCGCACAGCCACCCCCGCACAACGCAAAGCGCTACGCCTACGCGACCGCGGATGCGTATTCCCCGGCTGCCGCCGCCCACCCGAATGGACCGAAGTCCACCACCTGATCCCATGGATCCAGGGTGGTCGCACCAACATCGACGAAATGGCCCTGCTCTGCCGCAAACACCACACCCTCGTGCACCAAGGCGGCTGGACCATACAGATCCTCGGGCCAGGCCAGTTCAGATTCATCAACCCCAACGGCAACCCGGCATCTTCCAAGCCACCACCATCCACCACCGACCTCCTCACTGATTTGATCCACACCACCAGAGGTTCACCGCCGCGAGCCGGCCCAGACAACGACGTCCAGACCACCGGCCTCGACGCCACGGTTTCCGGGGCGAACACCGAGGGTGCCGACGCCTATGGTGGGAATGTCAGCGGTGGGCACACCTGCGGTACGGACAGTGGGGCCGTAGACGACCGGAATACCACGGTGGACCAGAGCGACACCGGGAAACCCGACGCTGCCTAAGCAGCCGCCCTAAGAGCCGGTTCCTTAACCCCGACGAGGACACCGTGGCGTTACGCCACACTCTGCCGCGTGGCGGAGACGATCGTCTCCGCCACCTCGTCGGGGCGCCGGACAATGCCCGGGGCAGGCCGGCAAGCCTGTTGAACGACCCGGCCCCGGCTCGCGGCCTCGGCCGCCGCGGATCGCCGTCGGCATCTTGCGACGAGGACCACCCTGGGGGTCGTCAGGCGTCGATCCGCTCGCGGTCAAGCTCTGCGGCGCCGGCGATGATGAACTCCTTGCGGGGCGCGACCTCGTTGCCCATGAGCAGTTCAAAGGCGCGCTCAGCGTCTTCGGCGTTCGCGGCCGTGATCCGGCGCAATCGCCGATGCCGCGGATCCATAGTTGTCTCCGCCAATTGATCCGGGTCCATTTCGCCCAGGCCCTTGTAGCGCTGCGGAGGTTCTTTCCATCGCACACCCTTTCGCTGGAGTTCCAGCGAGACCCGATGCAGCTCAGCGTCGGTGTAGGTGTAGATGTACTTATCTTGTCCCTTCTTCGGGTTCGTCAGCTCGAGGCGGTGCAACGGCGGCACGGCCGCGAACAGCCGACCGGCCTCGACGAACGGGCGCATGTACCGGAAAAACAGGGTAATGAGCAGCGTGCGAATATGCGCGCCGTCGACGTCGGCGTCGACCATGAGGATGACCCGGCCGTATCGAGCCTGGTCGATCTCGAATGTCTTGCCACTACCGGCGCCGAGCACCTGGATGATGGCCGCACACTCGGCGTTCTTGAGCATGTCGCCCACGGAAGCCTTCTGCACGTTGAGGATCTTGCCCCGGATGGGCAACAGAGCCTGGAACTCGGCGTCTCGGGCCGATCGCCCGGTGCCCAGCGCGGAGTCTCCCTCAACGATGAACAGTTCTGATTTGTCGAGGCTGCTGGAGCGGCAGTCGACCAGCTTGGTGGGCAGCGAACTGGTTTCGAGAGCATTCTTGCGGCGCACGGCCTCTTTGTGCTGCCGCGCCGCCACCCGCGCCTTGGCCGCCGAGACGACCTTCTCCAGCACGGCGGTTGCCTGCGCTTTGTCCGCTCGCTTCGTGGAGGTCAGTACCGCCTTGATCTCGCGTTCGACGACGGCGGCGACAATCCCCCGCACCGCGGAGGTGCCGAGTACCTCCTTGGTCTGCCCTTCGAACTGCGGCTCGTCCAGCCGTACGGTGACGACCGAGGTCAGGCCCTCGAGGACGTCGTCTTTCTCGATCTTGTCATTACCTGCCTTCAACCGGCGGGAGTTCGCTTTCACCTGATCACGCATGGCTTTGATCAAGCCTTGCTCGAATCCGGTGACATGGGTGCCGCCTTTGGGAGTGGCGATCACATTCACGAACGAGCGCGAGATCGTGTCGTAGCCGCTGTCCCATCGCAGAGCGATGTCGACCTCGCACGTACGCTCGGTGTCCTTCGAGATGAGCTGGCCGTCTTCGTCTAGTACCGGGACCGTTTCGCGGAATGTGTCCTGGCCGGTGAGCCGTAGCACATCCGTCACCGGCGACCCCGGACTCAAGAACTCCACGAACTCGCTGATTCCGCCGTCGTGACGGAACTTCTCCTCGACCGGAGTCTCTCCGCGCTCATCGCGAACCACGAGTTCGAGGCCGGGGATCAGGTACGACGTCTGGCGGGCGCGCGACACGAGGTCGTCCCACGAATAGTCCGCGCCCTTGAGGAAGATCTGCTGATCGGCCCAGAACCGGATCCGGCTCCCAGTGACCCCCTTCTTGACCTTGCCGGCGATGCGCAGCTTGGAATGGTCAGTGAACGGCTGGAACGGCGCGTCCGGCCCTTCGCCGGCATACTCCCCTGGCTCACCCCGGCGGAAAGACATCAGGTGGGTACGACCATCTCGGTCCACCTCGACATCGAGCCGGCCCGAGAGCGCGTTGACAACGCTGGCGCCGACGCCATGCAAACCACCGCTGGCGGCATACGAGCCGCCGCCGAACTTGCCACCCGCGTGCAACTTGGTGAACACGACTTCGATCCCGGACAGCCCGGACTTGGAGTGGATGTCGACCGGGATGCCCCGGCCGTTGTCCCGGATCTCGGCCGAACCGTCGGCACGCAACACGACCTCGACGCGGTCGCAGTGGCCGCCCAGCGCCTCGTCAACGGCGTTGTCGATGATCTCCCACAGGCAGTGCATCAAACCCCGCGAATCAGTGGAGCCGATATACATGCCCGGGCGCTTGCGGACAGCCTCGAGGCCCTCGAGCACCGAGAGATGGCGTGCGGTGTAGTCACTGCCACGGCTGGTGGAGCGGGCCGTCTGCGCAGTCACAGGCGCAATTCCTCCTCGCATCGTTGCCGGCACGTGCTGCCGTGCCTCGCGAGCCCAGCATAATCCGCCGTTACCGGCCGGCCGCGCAGGCTCGCTGTTCCGCACGGCGGTTCCTTGCCTGGCGGCCAGGCACGTTGCCGCAAGATCGACGTGCCTTTTGAGACACATCGTGTCAGAATGTGGACAGCCGACAACGGCGCCGGCCCGGCTCGTTCTCACAGCCGCCCCGATGTGACCACCACCACGCCCCATCTTGTACGCGCATAGCGAACCAGGCCGTGCGCGTGTGGCGGTAACGACATCGGATGGTTTGATGTTTGTACGGATGCAATGACACGACCACCAAGCAACCGGTGGCCCATCGACCAGGAAGGTGCGCGACGTGACAGCTACTCTCGCGACCAAACCGCTGAACGCCGCTGACCGCTGCGACAGCTGTGGCGCCCAGGCCTACATCCGTGCGGTTCTCGACCAAGGCGAACTGCTCTTCTGTGGCCACCATGGACGCAAGTACGAAGCGAAGCTTCGCCCGATGGCAGTGGAATGGCACGACGAGACCGCCAAGCTCACCGACACTCCGAGTGAACCGACTGCCTGAAGCACCAAGAGCTGCCTGACATACGAATAACCGAGCACCTTCACTGATGGGTGGGGACCCTGTCCCCACCCATCAGCACATCCACCCCTTTGCTGAACCCCCTACGCGACCGGAACACACCGGCACAACGTGGGTGATGAATGAACCCCGCCCATGGTCCGGCAGACAACGTGGGGGATGAGAGAGCCCCCATCCATGGTGCGGCGGGCATCGAAAGGCGAGGAACGAGCCTTTCGCGGGCGGGGATGGGGGCTCTTTCATCCCCCACGTCCCTGTCGAGCCTTTCGCGGGCAAGGATGGGGGCTATTTCTTCCCCCACGTCCCTACCGGCGCGCTTCCCGATCGCGGAGGACAAACGCCATGACAACCCCGGCCACCGCACCGAACAGGTGACCTTGCCAGGAGATACCTGGCTGGCCCGGCAGGACGCCAAGAGCGATGCTGCCGTACATGATGACGACGACGACTGAGACGAGAATGCTCAGGAGTTTCCGGGTGAGCACACCCCAGGCGACGAGGAAGGCCGCGAACCCGTAAACCAGCCCGCTGGCTCCGATGTGATTGGTGTTGGCACCGGCGACCAGCCAGGTAGCCAAGCCACCCAAGAGTGCCACACCTATCGTGACGGACCAGAACTTCCGCGTGGTCAGAGCTATCAGGCTGCCGAGGATCAGGAACGCACCGCTGTTGGCGATCAGGTGGTCGAAACCGGCGTGCAGGAACGGGGCAGTGACGATGCCGAGCAATCCCTCGGCGCTACGAGGCCGGATGCCGTACTGGTCCAGGTTGACACCGGGCACTTGGTCGACGATTTCCTGCCCCCACATGAGGGCGAGCATGACGAATACCGGGATGACCAGGACGACAGGTGTCGGCAGATTGCGCCGTTCGATTTCACCGGAGGAACTCACGTCTATCACCCTAGGTAAACCGTGGCGCGAGTGCACGTCTCGCCCGCGCGTATCACGCGCACGGGACTAGCACCAGCACAAGTCCGGATCAGTCGAGGTAGTCGCGCAGTACCTGCGACCGCGACGGGTGCCGGAGCTTGCTCATCGTCTTGCTCTCTATCTGGCGGATGCGTTCCCGGGTGACGCCGTAGACCTTGCCGATCTCGTCGAGTGTCTTCGGCTGACCGTCGGTGAGCCCGAAACGCATCGAAACCACGCCTGCTTCGCGCTCGGACAGGGTGTCCAGCACCGCATGCAGCTGCTCCTGCAGCAACGTGAACGAGACCGCCTCGGCGGGCACGATGGCCTCGGAGTCTTCGATCAAGTCGCCGAACTCGCTGTCGCCGTCCTCACCGAGCGGCGTGTGCAACGAAATCGGCTCCCGGCCGTACTTCTGGACCTCGACGACCTTCTCCGGCGTCATGTCGAGCTCTTTGGCGAGCTCTTCCGGCGTGGGCTCACGGCCCAGGTCCTGAAGCATCTGCCGTTGGACCCGGGCGAGTTTGTTGATGACTTCGACCATGTGCACCGGGATCCGGATGGTGCGGGCCTGGTCGGCCATGGCACGGGTGATGGCCTGCCGGATCCACCAGGTGGCGTAGGTGGAGAACTTGTAACCCTTGGTGTAGTCGAACTTCTCGACAGCGCGGATCAGGCCAAGGTTTCCTTCCTGGATCAGGTCCAGGAACAGCATGCCGCGCCCGGTGTAGCGTTTGGCGAGCGAGACGACCAGCCGGAGGTTGGCCTCCAGTAGGTGGTTCTTGGCGCGCCGCCCGTCTTCGGCTACCCAGTTCAGCTCGCTGTGGAGCTTCGGCTCCATGGATTCGGTCTCGTTGGCCAGCTTCTCTTCGGCGAAGAGTCCGGCTTCGATACGTTTGGCCAGCTCGACTTCCTGCTCGGCGTTCAGCAGCGGGACTTTGCCGATCTGCTTCAGATAGTCCTTGACCGGGTCTGCGGTCGCCCCGGCCACGACGACTTGCTGCTCAGGCTCATCTGTGTCGTCGTCCTCGGAGAGGACGAAGCCTTCGTCGGTCAGCTCGCTTGGGTCTGGCTCCTCCGCCGGCGCCGCTGGGCTGGCCGGCGCAGCTGTGCCGTCAGCGTCCTCCGGAGTTCCGGCGGCGTTGGCGCCAGCCTTGGCGCTCTTCCGCTTCCGAGCCGGCTTGGCCTTGGAGGTGCTGACCTCCGCCGTGGGAGCCGCCGCGTCGGATGAGTCCTCTTGAACTGCTGTCGCTGTCGTTTTTTTCACCGCAGTCTTCACAGTTCCCTCGCTATTCTCTGCCGCCTGCTTGCCCGTCTTCATTGCCGTTGTGCTGGCCTCAGCCGATGTGATGGCCACGTCCGCCGATGCGGTTGCCGTCGCCGAGGAACGACGCGACGATGCCGCCACAACCCGCTTGCGCTTCACCCGCGAGTCCGAAGCCGCAACCTCGACAGTAATACCTGTCGACTTCAAATGCTCGACGACGAGGCGGCTCTCTTTCATTTGAAGGTTCGCCGCCTCGCACGCGGCCCGCACATCCTGTGCGTCCACAGAGCCGGCTTCCCGGCCTCGTATCACTAGCTCCTGTACGGGTGGCAGCTCGAAGATCCGGGCGTACTTGGAGCGAGACGGGCTTGGCGACACGAACAACCTCTCATTGAAGGGGGGCTAGTAGACCGTAAGCTTCGGCAACAAGACATTGTGACACGAGGAGGGCGCTTTGTTCTCCTTCAGACTCATGGGCATGCCAGATGGCATCGAGAGCAGCACCGACCGATCACCCTCTCCACCGTAGCGCGAGAACCGTGAGATCGTCGGATGCGCCGGCCGTACGCAAACGTTCGACGACCGTATCGAGTATGACATCCAGCGGCGCCTGGCGATGTTCTTCCAGGCAGTCGAGGAGTTCGGTCACGCCCTCCTCGAGACTGCGGCTGCGACTCTCCACCAGTCCGTCGGTGAATGCCAGCAGAATCTCCCCGGCGCCCAGCCTGATCCGCCGGCTGAACCGGGGTTCGGCGACGCCGATGGGTGTGGTGTCCGTGCCGCTGTCGATCAGCTCGAGCTCGTCGTCCCGGGGAATCCGGACCATAGGCAGATGCCCGGCATCACCGAGGCGCACGACGCCCTCTCGTGGATCGATCACGAAGTACACGACGGTAGCCAGTTCGACGGCTCCGCCGCCGTCCACCAGCCGGTCGAGGCCGGTCAGTACTGCCACCGGATCGGCGTCGGTCAGGGCCAGCGCCCGCAGCGCCGCACGCAGCTGGCCCATCCCCGAAGCGGCGGACAGGCCGTGGCCCATCACGTCGCCGACGACGACGGACACCGTGCCGTCAGGCAGTTCGAACACGTCGTACCAGTCTCCACCCACCACGTGATCGGTCGATCCGGGAAGACTGCGAGCGCCCACTTCCAAACCGTCGATGATCGGGAGCATCGGAGGTTTCAATCCCTCCGTGAGCGACGCGGTGGCGGTCCGTTCCTGCTCGAACAGGAGCGCTCGCTCCAGCGCCACCGAACACTGCTGCGCCACCGCACGCAGGAACCGGCACACCTCGGACTCGAATGGCTGCTCAGTGCTGAAGGCGAACCGGACCGCGCCGATACGGCCGGAGTCTGCTGTGAGCGGGAGAACCGCCCACGCTTCTTCGTCGGTCTGGTCGAGGAACGCGCGGAACCCCTCGTGCGCGAACTCATCGCGGGCCCGCGCCTTGGACGGCAGGAACACCGGCCACCCCGTCCGGATCACCTCGGCCATCGGGGTGACGGCGTCGTCAGGCCAATGGGAGACATAAGGACCGTCGAGTGCGAAGTCGCCCGGCTCGCCGAGCAGCGTGAGACCGATCCAGCGAGCTCCCACCGTCGCCCGCCCGATCACGGTGATCGCGGCGGCCACGTCGGCCACCGTGACCGCCTCGGCCAGCTCTTCGGCCACCTCGAGCAGACGGGCGTTTCGGGCGCGGCTGTGCCGCAACGCCGACAAAGCGCTTCGCTGAGATGTGTCATCCACGACGAACATGGCGACTTCCCGGCGATCCGCTTCACTGACGAGGTACCACGTGGACCGCAGATAAGGCACGGAGCCGGTGGCGTTCGGCACCGGCGGCTCATCGGCCTTGACCGTTTCGCCGCTGCGAAGCACCCGGTCGATCATGGCCTCGGTATGCGCCGAGAGTTCCGGCGGCAGCACTTCCGACGGCCGGCGGCCCAGGTGATCAGCGATGGTCTTGCCCGTGCGTTCGGCCAGAAAAGCGTTGATGGCGAGGTAACGGTACTGGTCGTCGAAGACGGCGAACCCCACCGGCGCGTCGGCGCCTGCCAGAGCTCCCAGCAGCCGCTGGGCATCCGCTGGCCGCACAGGCTTACCCCTTTGCTTCAACAAGTTCGCGTGGCCGGACGAACGCGTTATCCACCCGAGCTTTTGCGCTTGGCTTCCCGTTTGAACGCACGTACCTCGGCCAACGATTGATCGTCAACGACGTCGGCGATGGAACGACGCGCTCCGTCCTCCCCATATGGCCCGGCAGCTTCGCGCCACCCTTCCGGCCGAACCTCGAATTGCTTGCCGAGAAGCGCGACCAGGATGCGTGCCTTCTGCTCACCGTACCCCGGAAGTGCCTTGAATCGCGCCAACAAATCCCGACCGTTATCGACGTTGCGCCAAATCGACGCTGCATCGCCGTCCCAATGCTCGACAACGTACGCGGCCAGCGCCTGTACACGTTTGGCCATCGAGCCGGGGTAACGGTGCACGGCCGGTTTCTCGGCCATGAGCGCGGCGAACGCCTCGGGGTCGTGATTCGCGACCGCGGCAGGCGACAGATCCTCAGTACCCAGGCGGGCGGCGATGGTGGCTGGTCCCGCGAAAGCCCACTCCATAGGGACTTGCTGATCCAGCAGCATCCCGACCATCAAGGCGAACGGATCCCGGGCCAACAGCTCATCGGCGACCGGGTCTCCAGCCAGATACAGCTCGGCCATTACCGGGAGCCCTCCACATCCGCTGGCTCCTCGCCGTCGATGTCTCCGTCCTCGGCCTTGACCGCCAGCACCGGACAAGGTGCGTCGAGCAGGATCCGCTGGGCGTTGCTTCCCAGAATGAGCTTTCCGACGGGACTGCGCCGCCGGAGGCCGATCACGATGAAATCCGCGACGGTCTCCTGGGCCACGGCGATGAGGTCCTCGGCGACGTCCATACCGCGTACGAGCTGACGCACCTCGGCTTCGATTCCGGCGTCGGCCAGCTGGGTTCGGACCGTTTCGAGCTCGGCCTCATGCTGCCGCGCGTCGTCGGCGTCAAAGTTCCGGCCGCCTCGCTCGGAGTTGATCACGACGAGGCGCGCGCCCCGCAGCTTGGCTTCTTCCGCTGCTCGACGCAGCGCAGCGCGTCCCTCTGGCTTGGCCACATAACCCACAACGATGGTCGTCATCACATCTCGCCCTCCCTATGGTCGACACTGGCCATAGAAACCTACAGACCGTGACCGAGACTAGTGCACCTTGATCCTGACTCGCCGCGACAGGCCCGATGGCGCGACCAGCGCGGTGAGTCCCGGCCGTGGCACTATCAGAACGTGTGTACGGCATGCGGGAACGACGCGCGATGACCACCCGGCCGCGGGCGAGCATCCTCCATCTGGACCTCGACGCGTTCTTCGCCGCGGTCGAACAACGGGACAAGCCCTCCCTGCGCGGACGCCCGGTGATCGTCGGCGGCTTGGGTCCACGCGGGGTCGTTTCCACCGCATCTTACGAGGCGAGACGGTTCGGGGTACGGTCGGCGATGCCGATGTCCGAGGCCCGGTCCCGGTGTCCCAACGCGGCGTTTCTCGGTGGCCGGTTCGGGGCGTACCGGGCGGTCAGCGCCGTCGTCATGGACGAACTGCGCCGTCTGTCACCGCTGGTGGAACCGCTCTCGCTGGACGAGGCGTTCGTCGATCTAGGAGCAGGCGACGATCTCGATCTGTCGGTCAGCGGTGTCCGGGCCATCGGTGAACGCCTCCGCGACACCATCCGGACCAAGACCGGCATCACCGCCAGTGTGGGCGCGGCCACGTCCAAGACGCTGGCGAAGATCGCGTCCGAACAGGCCAAGCCGGACGGATTGGTGGTCATAGAGCCGGGTTCGGAGACCGAAATGTTGCACCCGCTGCCGATTCGGGTCCTGCCCGGCGTCGGCCCCGCGACGGCAGCCCGGCTCGCCCGGCTTGGGGTGAAGAGTGTCGGCGATGTCGCCCAGGTCGAGGAGTCCGAACTCGTGGACTTGCTCGGCGAGGCATCCGGCCGGAACTTGTTCCTCCTCGCCCGCGCGCACGACGAGCGGCCGGTGAGCTCAGAGCGGGCGTCCAAGTCGATCAGCGTCGAAGACACCTTCGACCGCGACATCACCGATCCAGCGCTCCTCTCTGCCTTGGTGACCCGGATGGCCGACAAGGTCACCGAACGCCTGGTCCGCGCCGGGCATTCCGGCCGGACCGTCACACTGAAGGCCAGGCTGCACGACTTCACCACACTCTCGCGCTCCGCGACATTGCCCGGGCCCACCGACGATGCCCGTGAGGTGTCGAGACTCGCCGTCCAGCTGCTGAAAGACGTCGACGCCTCCAACGGTGTGCGCCTGCTCGGGGTTGGCATCTCCGGGTTGTCCGACTGGGTGCAGGACGATCTGTTCACATCCGGCGGCGACGTCCGCGAGCCGGGCGACGATGACGGCCCTGATCTCGACGCCGCCGTCCACGCCGACCGCCGCTGGGTGCCTGGGATGGACGTGATGCACACCGAGCACGGCGCGGGCTGGGTCTGGGGTGGAGGACTCGGACGTGTCACCGTCCGGTTCGAGACATCGGCGACGCCGCCCGGCCCGGTCCGCACGTTTGCCGCCGACGATCCCCAACTCTCAGCGATTTCTCACATCAGCGAGGCAGACTGAAGCCATGGATGTACTCGTGGTCGACGACGACCCCGCGGTGCGCGAATCATTGCGGCGGTCGTTGACGTTCAACGGCTATCAGGTGCGCCTCGCTCAAGACGGTGAGGACGCACTCCGCCAGATCAGCACGGCGCCCCCCGATGCCGTTGTCCTCGACGTCATGATGCCTCGCCTCGACGGGCTGGCCACGTGCCGCGCCCTGCGCGCTTCCGGCAACGACGTGCCCATCTTGATGCTGACCGCGCGCGACGAGGTCTCCGACCGGGTCTCCGGCCTCGACGCGGGCGCGGACGATTACCTGCCGAAGCCTTTTGCGCTGGAGGAGCTACTGGCCAGGCTTCGCGCGCTACTGCGCCGGGCGACGGCGGCCGGAGATCCGGAAGCCGAGACACTGCGGCTCGGCGATCTCACGCTGGATCCCGTCACCCGCGAGGTGGTTCGTGGCGCGCGGCCGCTCAGACTCACCCGGACCGAGTTCTCACTGCTCGAGCTGCTCATCAGACACCCTCGTCAAGTCCTCACCCGGGAGCGCATCCTGGAGGACGTCTGGGGCTACGACTTCCCCACTACAGCCAATTCCCTCGAGGTGTACATCGGCTACCTGCGCCGCAAGACCGAGGCCGAAGGCGAACCCCGGCTGATCCACACGGTTCGGGGTGTCGGATATGTCGCGCGGGAAGACCCACCGTGAGCGTTCCGCCGCCACCTCCGCCTCCGGGCTCTCCTCCCCCGCCTCCGCCCGGCTCCCACCAAACGGGGCGCTCAGCCCCGTCTCCTGGTCGGGTGCCTCCGCCGCCGGTTCCCGGTGACGCCGGCTCTGAGGGACCCCGGAGCCACACCGTCCACGGTGTCATCCGCCGGTTGTCTTTGCGTACGCGAGTCGGGGCACTCGCCGGTCTCACCGTGGGATTTGTTGTCGCCCTCACCGCGCTGGCGGCGTACCTCACCGTGTCCGCGCAGCTGACCCGTACCGTCGACGAGAATCTGCTCGAACGAGCCGACAAGTCCGTGTCCTCGATGCTCGGGAGCCCGTCGACGCTGGTCGACGTGCCAGCCGAGGCGATCTTGGCGGCCGACCTCCGGGTGGCGATCATCCGCCACGACGGCGAGGGGTGGAGCGCCGAAGGCGAGGAGAGCGCTCCGCCCCTGGGTGAGCCCGAGTTGGCCGTCGCTCGAGGACTGGAGCCGCAGAGCGTCCGGACCGCGGACCTCGATGGCGAGTCGTTTCGGGTAGTGGCTGTCCCAGCGGGCCGCGGGCTGGCCCTGGTTCTCGGGCAGTCCACCGAGCAGACCGAGCGCATACTCGACCGGATGCAGGTGGTGTCGATCCTGGTCGGCGCGCTGGGCATCGTCATCGCCACCTGGGCCGGATTGTCGATCGCACAAGCTGGGCTCCGGCCGGTCCGGCAACTGACCGAGGCGGCCGAACACGTCGCCGCCACCCAGCGCCTGGATCCCATCGAGGTCGAGGGCAACGACGAGATCGCCCGGCTCGCGCACTCGTTCAACGCGATGCTCGCTGCGCTGGCCGAGGCCCGAGCTCGGCAGACCCGTTTGGTCGCCGACGCCGGCCACGAACTCCGTACACCTCTGACCAGCATGCGCACCAACCTCGATCTGCTGGCGCAAAGCGACCGTGAAGGCGGGCTGCCTGCGGAGGAACGGGCTCAGATCATTGCCGACGTCCGGGCGCAGGCCGAAGAGCTGTCCCAGCTCATGGGCGATCTCGTCGAGCTCTCCCGGGACGATGCGCCGTCGGCGTCCCACGAACGGCTCGACCTGGCCGATGTCGTCCGCGACGCGTTGGCTCGCGTCCGCCGGCGGGCGCCCGGAGTGACGTTCACCGCGGATCTGCGGCCGTGGATCGTCGACGGTGAGTCCCGCCTGCTCGATAGAGCGGTGACCAACCTGCTCGACAATGCCGCCAAGTACAGCCCGGGCGACGGCATCGTCACCGTGACTCTGCGCGACGGCGTGCTCCAGGTCCAAGATCAAGGCCCTGGTATCGCCGACGAGGACCGTCCCCACGTCTTCGAACGTTTCTACCGCTCGCCCGAGGCGCGCGCCCGGCCCGGCTCCGGGCTTGGCCTCGCGATCGTGCGTTCGGCGGCCGAACGCCACGGTGGGCACGTCGCCGCGGGCCGGGCCGAATCCGGAGGTGCCCTGCTGACAATGCGTATACCTGGTGCTTCTTCGGAATCCTTAGCCTGAAGTTCAGGATGTTCTCAGAGTTTCAGGGAACCGTAGGAGCATGAGCGAACCATTCCACGGCAGCACGCCTTCCCAGGACCCGCACGACCGGCATCCAGCGCCCGGCGCCGATACCCCTCCTCCCCCGCCGGCGCCGTCCACCGCTGCCGGCCATTCCGACACCGCGATGCTGGCTGCCCCGGTGGCTTCCGCTGGTGATCAGAAGCCTAAGCGTGGACGGATGCTCGTAACCGGGCTGGTCATCGGCGCGATCATCGGTGGTGGTTCCGGTGCTGCGGTCACCGCATGGCTGGACGATTCGCCCGAGGAGTCGCCGGGACAGAGCAGCCTCGTCACCAGCGATGACAATGGCGAGCGCCAGCCGGCAGTCTCACTCGACAGCGTCGAGAGTGTCGCCGAACAGATCCTGCCGAGCGTCGTGTCGATCACCATCGGCAATGAGTTCGGAGGGCAAGGCGGCACCGGCTCCGGCGTCGTGATCTCCAGCGACGGCGAGATCCTGACGAATGCCCACGTCGCGGAGGCTGCTGGTCCGGGCGGGCAGCTCCGGGTCACGTTCGAAGACGGCACCGTCGCCGACGCCGAGGTCGTCGGGAGCGACCCGTTGATCGACCTGGCTGTCATCAGGGCCCAAGACGTCTCGGGCCTCACGCCGGCCACGCTCGGCAACTCCGGCGATTTGCTCGTCGGCGAACAGGTTGTCGCGATCGGCTCACCATTGGGTCTGGACGGCACCGTGACCAGCGGTATCGTTTCCGCTCTCCAGCGGCCGGTGGCCATCGGCGAAGAGCGGGACGCGACCACCGTCATCGACGCCATCCAGACCGACGCGCCGATCAATCGCGGCAACTCCGGCGGCCCGCTGGTCAATATGGCCGGCGAGGTGATCGGCATCAACAGCGCCATCGCCACCAGCGGGATGGACAGCGGATCGATCGGGCTGGGATTCTCGATCCCGATCGATCAGGCCCGTCCGATCGCCGAGGAACTGATCGAGACGGGCAGTGCCACCCACGCCCGCATCGGTGTCGAGGTGGGAACACCTCAGGGAGACACCCCTGGCGCCCTCGTCGGCCGGATCGAGCCGGGCGGTAGCGCCGCCGACGCCGGCCTCGAGGAAGGCGACATCATCACCAGGATCAACGATCGCGTCGTTCAGGACCACATCTCGCTCATCGCCGCTGTCCGCTCTTACCGTCCGGGTGACGAGGTGACGCTGACGTTCATCCGGGACGGCGACGAGCAGACCGTTGACCTCGTCCTGGGCAGCGACGCCCAGATCACCTGAGCCCCGCACGCCGGTGATCAAGAACACTTGACGTGACATATCCCGGCAGATGTGTTCATGATCACCGGAGCCGGGCGGCAGACTGGTGGCATGCGCTTTGCGGATGTAGCCGATACGTCGCTCGAGGTAGCCCGCACCACCGGGCGCTTGGCCAAGATCCAGCTACTCGCTGAGTGTCTGCGCCGCGCCCAGCCGGACGAAGCGGAGATCGCGGCCAGCTATCTGGCCGGGGAGCTGCGCCAGCGGCGCACCGGCCTGGGGTACGCCGCGGTACGCGACATGCCACAGCCGGCTGAACAGCCCGAGCTCACTCTCCGCGACGTAGATGCCGAGTTCACGCGCATCGCCGAGCTGTCCGGCAAAGGCTCCACAACAGCCAAGCGAGAAGCCCTGCGCGACATGCTCAGCCGAGCCACGCCGGCCGAACAACGGCTGCTGGCCGGTCTGGTCACCGGTGAGGTCCGGCAAGGGGCACTCGACGGCGTGCTGACCGAAGCCGTGGCCACGGCCGCGAATCTGCCCGCCGGCCAGGTCCGCCGGGCCGTCATGGTCGCCGGCGCCCTGGTGCCGGTCGCCGCCGCGGTCCTGGCCGATGGAGCGGCGGCGCTGAGCCGCTTCCGGCTGGCTATCGGGTCGCCGATACGCCCCATGCTGGCCTCTCCCTCTGCGGGGATCACCGAGGCGATGAACCAGCTCGGTGAATCCGGGGTCGAGTGGAAGCTCGACGGCGTCCGGGTCCAGATCCACCGCCACGGCTCGGACGTACACGTCTTCACCCGTACCCTCGACGACATCACGGCGCGCGTTCCAGAGGTCGTCGAGGCCGCGCTGGCGCTACCGGTCACGTCCGCCGTTCTGGACGGTGAGGCGATCGCCCTGGGACACGAGCACCGCCCCCTTCCGTTCCAGCGGACATCGGCTCGTGTCGGGCACCGTACCGACGTCACTCGTGCCCGCCGCGAGGTCCCGCTTTCTGTCTTCTTCTTCGACTGCCTGCACCTCGATGGGCAGGATCTGCTGGGTGAGCCGGCCGCTCGGCGCTGGGCCGCGCTGGCCGGCGTCGTACCGGAGACACAGCGGGTGCCCCGCATCGTCACCGGTAGCGCCGCCGAAGCCGAGGCGTTCTTTGCCGACGCAGTGCGTCTCGGACACGAAGGTGTGGTCGCGAAGTCTCTCGACGCCGCTTACGAAGCCGGCCGGCGCGGAGCCAGCTGGCTCAAGGTCAAGCCGCGGCACACGCTGGATCTCGCTATCCTGGCCGCCGAGTGGGGCAGCGGACGCAGACAGGGCTGGCTGTCCAACCTCCACCTCGGCGCCCGGGATCCGGAAGGTGAGTACGGCCCGGCAGGGGGCTTTGTCATGCTGGGCAAGACGTTCAAAGGGCTCACGGATCAGATGCTCACGTGGCAGACTGAACGGCTCCTGAGCCTGGCCGAGGGGGCCACCGACCAGTGGGTGGTCCAGGTACGCCCCGAGCTGCTGGCCGAGATCGCTTTCGACGGAGTCCAGACGTCGTCACGGTATCCGGCCGGCATCACCCTGCGCTTCGCCCGAGTGCTGCACCATCGCCCTGACAAACCCGCCTCGGAAGCCGACACGGTAGCGGCTGTACAGGCCTTGGCACAGTACACCGGTTCCTAGCGGCCACGTACCGGGCTACCCGCAATTCGGACTGTGGACCCCGACGAGGCCGAACTCACGCCCCCCGGTGGGCCCGCTCGAGGCGTTCCACACCCTCGGCGAGCACATCCATGCCGGTGTGATCCGACGAGCTCAGCAACAACCCGGCGGCTTCCCACATCGCGATGTGGATCGCCTCCACGGTCTGCGTGTCCGGATCGTCAAGCCGGGTTCCGCCGTTCTTCGGCACAGCCGCTTCCAGCGCGGATGCGGCTTCCACCAGTCTGGTCCACGACTTCGGCGCGTATCGGCCAAGTACGGTTCGCAGCAGTTCCTCGTCCGCGAGGACGGCGGCACGCTGGCGTTCGACGTAGTACTGCGATGCGAAGGCTCCTCCAGCAGCACCAGCCAGCCCGCCTACGACGATTCCCAGGATGATCCCCGCGGCGCCCATACCCGTCACCGCCGCCACGAGAACCGCGAGGAGCGCCACCACCGCCGCTCCGGAAGCCAACCCGATCAGATGGTGTCGCTGCAGCCCAAAACCCAGCACGCGGACCGTCGGCGCAGGCTCTTCCAGGGCCTCGACGATGCGTTCGGTGGCGCCGTCGTCGATCCTGTCTGGGCGCAGCACAACAAACGTCTCAGCGACCGCGCGTCCGGAGCTCGCGGCATGGCCAGGACGCCCTGACGTCCATCGCATCGCACCCCAGCGCCTGCGTTCGACCACGTTCGGCAGCCAACTCCCTCGCTGGGACTTCAGCTGCTCGTCGACGATCCGTTGCTGCTCTTCCCAAGCCTGCGACCACTCCCGTTCCTTCATCGCGGTCAACGGGTGCGGTCGAGTCATCTGCAGCTTCATCTCCCTCATGGTCAATTCCACGACTCCATGACTTGGGATCCCCGGTAGAGGTCCCACCCTTGACCCACGAAGCCTACTCTCATGTCCTGCTTCTCCTCAGCCCGCCCACTACCCGACAGAAGAAGTCTCCTGCCCCTACCGTGCTGGCCAGACAGCGCCCCGCCGCTGCGCTGAGGCCGGTCGACGTATACGAGACCAGCTCCGTCTCAGCCGGTCGGCGCATCAAAGCTGGCCAGCACAATCGCCCGTCAAATCACGTACACGACGCTACCCGAACTGACGACACGAGAATGGTGCGCTACCCAAAAGTGTCAGTTGTATCCGAAATGATCACATTTAGTTCGTTTCCCTGCTATGACCACGCCGCCGACGCTTGTCAAGCATCCGGAAAACGCCTGAACTTGTTACCAACAAGTGATGATAGGCGAGGGCCGTCCGCGGCGCGAAGCAGGGCAGCGACTACCGTGGAACCGTGTTGCGGTTCCTGATCACGCCTCGCTGGCTCGCACTCCATGCCGTGTTCCTGCTGGCACTCGCCTTTTGCTTGGTAGCCGGCTGGTGGCAGTACGGGGTCTACCAGGACAGCCAGGCAAGGCACAACGACCGCGAAGCAACACCTGTTCCGGTCAGCGAACTGGTTCATCCAGGCGAGGCGGTGGGCGAAGCTGCCGACCGAGCAGTGGTGGCCGAGGGAACGTACCTCACCGATCACCGGCGGTTCGTGCCCGGCCGCATCCACGAGGGCGTACTCGGGTGGTTCGTGCTGCTTCCCCTCGAGACCAACGACGGAAGTGTGATCCCGGTGGTCCAGGGGTGGGTCGCCGAGCGTGAGGATGCGCAAACGCCGCCGGCGACGCCGGTCCGAGTCACCGGTCATCTGCTACCGGCGGAAGTGCCCGAGCATGCCACCGTCCGCAGCGATCAGGTCCTTGACGATGAAGAACTCGCCTACATCGCGCCCGAAAGCATCGAGGCGGACACGGGACTGTCCGCTGCGACCTCGATCCACGGGTACTTGGTGCTCGCGTCCGAGGATCCCAGCACAGCCGGCATCGCCCGCTTGAACATCCAGGAAGTGGCCCCCATCAGGGAGGTCAACCCCTGGCAGAACCTGTCTTACTGGGCTCAATGGTGGGTGTTCGGGCTAGCCGCGCTGGTGTTCTGGGGTTCGGCGATCCGCTCCGGCATCCGTTCCCGGCGCGACACCGGCTCCGAGGGTCCGGGAGCTGAAATGCCGGACCGCCCGGGCGACGGCGGGCCAGGTGATGCGGAGCTCGCTTCAGCCACCGGCCTCGACACCGAGCGGCACGCCCGGATCAGCGCACCCGGGCCTCGACGCGTGCCCTCTTGACGACGTAGCGCTCGGAGAAGAACGACGCCAACGGCACGGTGCCGGCGAGAGCGATGAGCACCGCCGCCGTACCGGTCCAGCGTCGCTGGTAGACCAGCAGACCGGCGGCAACCAGATAGACGACGTACAGCCAGCCGTGAATCGGCGATACGACGTGGCTCATCGAGGGGTCGTCTGCCGGTCCGTAGCGAATGAACATCGCCACACACAGGATGATCAGGAACACGCCCGAGATGTAAGCCATGACTCGGTAGAACGGAAGAGCGTCACGCTGCACACATCGAGGGTATTCCTCTCACCGATCTGCGCACACAGCGGCCCGCCCCGCGAAGCAAACCGGCAGGCCGGCCCGATGGCACCGGAACGTCACCGTACAGGGTCAGTCGGCAGGATCGTCAGGGTCGTCGGCCTCGGAGAGGAACTTCTCGAACTCGGCCCCGATCTCGTCAGCCGTCGGCATGGTTTTCAACTCAGCCATCAGGTTGCCGCGGGAGTTGCCGCCGGCAAACGCGTCGTACTGCGTCTCGAGAGCCTCGACCACCTCGGCCACTTGCTCGTTGCCGTTGACCTCCTCCTGAACGGCGCGCTCTGCCATCTCCGATGCCGTCTGAAGCTCCTGAACCGGCAGTAACAGCCCCGTGAGGGTGCTCAGAGCCCGGACCAGGCTCAACGATGACTGCGGGTACTCCGAATCGGAAAGGTAGTGCGGAACCTGAGCCACCAAGCCCACAGCGTCAAGGCCCGCTTCGCCGAGCCGGTATTGCAGTAACGACCCCGCGCTGCCGGGTACCCGCAGCTCCATGTTCAGAAGCTGCTCCTCTGGTACCAGGCCGCGCCGGGTGGCGTGGGCGCTGACGCCGATGGGCCTGGTGTGGGGCGTAGCCGTCGGGATGCCGTGGAATCCGACAGTCAGCCGTACCCCGAACCGTTCGATCAATTCGATGACCGCACCCGCGAAGGCCTCCCACATGACGTCCGGTTCCGGTCCGGACAGCAACAGGAAAGGCGCGCCGACGTCGTCCTGGTAGACGCGGATGGTCAGCTCGGGAGCCGCATAGTGTTTGAAGGCCCCTTCGGCGAAATACATCTCCGGCCGCCGGGACCGAAGGTCGATGAGACGGTCGGTGTCGAAACGCACGAGTTCACGGGATTCGAGGCTCTTCGCGAAATGATCAATCGCCCCGCCACCAGCACGGCCGGCATCTATGAACCCGTCGAGGCTGTACAGCAGCACGGGAGAGCCGAGCTCGGGCGCGTCGTCAACCAGCTCGTACAGAGCGTCAGTCATATCGGCCACTTCCTCGATCACGGTGTCATGAGTTCTCTAGGGTCTCCCTGCACAACACCTGCGACAGCCCAGACCTTCCCGTGGAGCCGATCACGCCGAAGGTGGTAGCAGATACCCGGGCGCCGCGGTATCGACAGGCTCGCGGTAGGGAAGGCCCAGCAATACACAGACGACGCCGAGAAAGGTCTCCGTCTCCCGCATCAGATCGTCAGCCTCACGCGGACTCACCGCCGCGGGCAGGCCGGCCAGCGCCGCCGCCCGCTGCCCCGCCTTCGCAGCGAAGAACGCAGCCCATTCCGTGAGCTCCGGAGCCACCGCAGGAAGCAATTCCCACACGTTGCGGGGCCCGTGGCCGCGCCGCCTACCGCTGCCGTTTCGGGTCCGACGAGCTGCCGGGTGCGCGCGTGCGGCGAGAACCGCCGCGGCAGCCCGCAACGCTCCGAGATGCGCTGCAGCGAACCGGTCATTGACCGTACTCGCCGTTGCCGCCTCCGCCAAGCAAGAACGCGCTTGATCGACCAGATCCAGCGTGGCGTGGCCCATCGGCGGACGAACCCGCCGTGGTGCGCCAGCGTTGGCAATCCTGGCTCCACTGACCTGGTCGTATTGCCTTGTCATCGATTCCCTCCCTCACCGCGCGTCGAACGAATGTTCGACTGACAAGAACCCTAGCACCCCCCTCCGACAGCCCGTCAAGGCTCGGCATAAGCTCACCCCCCGTGGCACGAATAGTTGTCGTCGGAGCCGGAGTGGCGGGCCTCGCCACCGGCATCAGGCTCGCCGATTTCGGACATCAGGTATCAATCCTCGAACAGAGTTCGAAGGCCGGTGGCCAGATAGGCATCGAGACCATCGATGGGCTTCCCGTTGACACCGGGCCCACCAGCTTCACGCTCCCGGCGGTGTTCCGCGATCTCTTCAGCAAGACCGGCCGCCCGCTCAACCGCGAGGTGGATCTTGTGCCACTGACGCCGTCTGTCCGGTACGTCTTTCCGGACGGCTCGCATCTGGACATACCCAATGCGAGCCGCGCCGAGACCACCAGAGCCATCGACGAGGCGTTCGGCACCGGGGTCGGTGCGCAATGGGACCGGCTGATCCAGGATGCTCGCAACATGTGGGAGGTGCTCCGGCCGCGGCTGGTCGATCACTGCCCGTCGCTGCGCGACATCGCCTGGCTCGCACTCCACCCGCGGGCCCGTCGAACGCTCCAACGGGGAAAGAGCCTGCGTGAGTTCGGCGCGCAGCATCTACGCGAGCCTCACCTGCAGCTTGTGCTCGAGGCCTACGCGACCTCGCTCGGCGGCATACCTTCGCGCACCCCGGCCGCGCTGGCCGCACTGGCGTATGTGGAACAGACCTTCGGCACCTGGACTGTAGCCGGCGGGCTGCCTGCCTTCGTCGAGGCGATGGAACGACGTTTCACCGAGCGCGGCGGGGAGATCCGACTCGAGTCCCAGGCCACGCGCGTTGTCACCAAGGCGGGTGCGGTGAAGGCGGTCGAGCTCGCCGGCGGCGAGCGGGTGCCCGCCGAGTTCGTCGTGTGCACCGTTCCGGCCGGACAACTCGAACTCGACGGTGTGCGCGGCCGGCGCTGGACATCACCTCCGGCGGAAGGCCGCTCAGTCTTCACCATCCTCATGTCACTTCGCTCTCGTCCCAGCTTCCCCCAACGGACCGTCCTGCTGACCGACGACGGCCCCAACGTGACACTCACGTACCGGGCAGGAACCGACCCGGCGAAGCCGTGCGCGCTGGCCCTGCACGCCGATTGCTCGGCTCACGGCGCGGAGCCGAAGCTCACCGACTGGACGGCCCCAGGTGCGGCTGACACACACGCGCAGCAGTTGCTCGGACTCGCCGCGGCCAGAGGTGTCGATCTCAAGGCTCAGGCCATGAGTCTGAGGTCTCGCACGCCGCACGACCTCGAGGAGACGCTGGGCGCGCCCGGCGGACGCATCTACGGCATGCCGTGGCACGGCGGCAGCTCGATACGGCGCCGGCTGGCCAACCGCTCGCCCGTGCACGGCCTGTACTTCGCCGGCGCCAGCGCACACCCCGGCGCCGGCCTTCCGATGGTCGCGATCTCCGCCATGCTGGTCACCGACCTCATCGGCCGCGCCTGAGCCCCTCACACACTCCCGGTGATCGTGAGCGGATTCTGGTTGTGATCGGCAGGAGATCTTTGCGAAATGTCGCATTTGTGGAACAAGAATCCGCTCACGATCATCGAAAAAGGGCCGGGACCAGAGGTCTGGTCCCGGCCCCATCTCGAGGCTGTGTATGTTCGCCGTCAGGCGGGCGTCAGCGCCGCGCCGAGGCCGAGGTGCTCGTAGATCTCACGCGTCGCGGTGGAGCGGTTCAACGTGATGAAGTGCAGCCCTGGTGCGCCTTCCTCCATCAACCGCTCACACATCTCGGTGGCGACCTCCACCCCTATGGCGCGCACCGCCTCGCGGTCGTCGGCCACCGCGTGCAAGCGCTCGGCCAGCTTGGACGGAAATGCCGCGCCACACAACTGGGCGAACTTCTCGATCTGCTTGACATTGGTGACGGGCATGATGCCCGGGATGATCGGTTTGTCGCTGCCCGCGGCCGTCACCCGGTCGCGCAACCGCAGGTAGTCCTCGACGTTGAAGAACATCTGAGTGATCGCGAAATCGGCGCCGGCATCGAATTTGCCGACGAGATAGCGGACATCGGTGTCGAGATCGGGCGAGCGCGGATGCTTCTCGGGGAACGCCGCCACACCAACACAGAAGTCACCCACGGACTTCACGAGCCGGACGAGCTCCTCCGAATAGTTCAGCCCTTCCGGATGGGGCTTCCAGTCAGCCTGTGGATCGCCGGGCGGGTCTCCGCGCAGCGCGAGGATGTTGCGGATGCCTACGTCGGCGTATTGGCCGATCACGTGGCGCAACTCCGCAACCGAGTGGTTGACGGCGGTCAGATGGCCCATGGCGGTCAAGGTGGTGTCCATAGCCACCTGGCCGGTCACCTGGACGGTTTGTTCCCTACTGGTGCCGCCGGCGCCGTAGGTGACCGAGATGAAGGTCGGCTGTAGCCGCTCCAACTCCCTCATTGTCCGCCAGAACAGCTCTTCGGCTTCTGGGCTTTTGGGTGCGAAGAACTCGAACGAGTACGACCGCCCTCCAGCGGCCAGGAGCTCTCGGATAGTCGGTCCGTTTCCTTGTGTGGTCGTCGGCAATCCTTGAGACATATCCGCCACGATAGCCGACTTGCTCATTTTTCGAACGCCAGATCTCAGGCTATGGGATGGGTACCGGGCGCCCAGGAGCCTCGCTCAGCGGCATAACCTTGCACCCGTGATGCCTTCCGCCGAAGACCCTGTCGGCCCGCTTCGACCCCGGATTCAGCAGACCCTGGACCGGTTCCTCGATCGGCAGCGTGACCTCCTAGAACCGATCAGTGAAGAGCTGCTCCCGTTGATCGACGCGGCCGCGGATTTGCTTCGCGGCGGCAAGCGGCTGCGGCCCGCGTTCTGCTATTGGGGCTGGCGCGCAGCGGACGAGTTCGCGGCCGACGACGATGTGGTGATCACCACAGGCGCGGCCCTGGAGCTGTTCCAAGCCGCCGCATTGGTTCACGACGACGTGATCGACGATTCCGACACCCGTCGCGGCCGGCCGTCCACGCATCGGCGCTTCGCCACCCACCACCTCGATGCGCGCTGGCACGGCGACGGCTCGAGTTTCGGCAGGGCCACCGCCATCCTCGTCGGCGATCTGCTGCTCGGTTGGAGCGACGAGATGTTCTCCACGGCCGGACTCAGCGAGAGCGCCACCAGACGTGCACGCCCGGTCTTCGAGCGGATGCGCACCGAGGTGGGCGCCGGCCAGTATCTCGACATCCTCGCCCAGGCCGACACCGCGGTCAGCCCGGCCGATCAGGTCGAGCGGGCCAGACGGGTCATCGTCCACAAGTCCGCGCGATATTCGGTCGAGCATCCGCTGGTGCTGGGTGGACGCATCGCAGGAGCACCCGAGCAGCTCGTCGACGAGTACTCGAAGTACGGCGGCGCGCTCGGCGAGGCCTTCCAACTCCGCGACGACATCCTCGGAGTCTTCGGTGATCCCCGTGAGACCGGAAAGCCGGCAGGAGACGACCTCCGCGAAGGCAAGCGGACGGTCCTCGTCGCCTATGCCCGTCAACACGCCAGCAGCGCGCAAGCCAAGATGCTGACCGACCTGCTCGGTGACCCGGACCTCGACATCAAGGGCGTCGACCACCTTCGGCAGGTGCTGGTCGACACCGGGGCGGTAGGCCGGGTAGAGGCACGCATCACCGAACTCATCTCGGATGCCGAGGCTGCGCTCAAACGGGCCGCCCTACACGGCGCCGGCCAGCAGGCGTTGGCCTCCCTCATCACCCTCGCGACGACCCGCACCCGCTGAGCCTCGCCACGACGTCAGCATCGCGTCCTGCAGAGCGAGCGCCAGAGGCCTCACACTGCAGGACGCAACCGACTGTCACGCGCCGACGGCGTGCACTCCTCCGTCGACATGCACGATCTCGCCGGTGGTCTTCGGGAACCAGTCGGACAGCAACGCGACCACTCCCCTGGCAGCAGGCTCGGGGTCGCTCAAGTCCCAGCCCAGCGGGGCGCGCTTGTCCCACACACCTTCGAACTCGTCGAAGCCCGGAATGGACCGCGCCGCCATCGTCTTGACCGGTCCGGCCGAAATCAGGTTGACCCTGATCCCCTGCCCGCCCAGGTATTTGGCCAGATAGCGAGATGTGGACTCGAGCCCGGCCTTCGCGACCCCCATCCAGTCGTATCCGGGCCAGGCCATCTGCGCGTCGAAATCCATGCCAACCACCGAGCCGCCGCTCGGCATCAGCGGCAACGTGGCCATAGTCAGCGACTTCAGCGAGTAAGCCGAAACGTGGAAGGCCCTCGACACATCCTCGAACGGCGCCTCGAGGAACGAGCCGCCCAAGGCAGTCTGCGGCGCAAAAGCGACCGAATGTACGACGCCGTCCAACCCGTCGACATGCTCCCGGACTCGGTCTGCGAGCGTTTCCAACTGCTCGTCGTTCTGAACATCCAGCTCGAGCACCGGCGCCGGTTCGGGCAACCGTTTCGCGATCCGCTCCACCAAACTCATCCGGCCGAACCCGGTCAAAACCACCGTCGCGCCCTGCTGCTGAGCCAGTCTGGCCACCTGGAAGGCGAACGACGACTCCGTGAGTACGCCAGTCACCAGCACGCGCTTGCCGTCGAGGATTCCCATGCTCGTCAATGCCCCATTCCTAGTCCGCCGTCGACCGGAATCACCGCGCCGGTCACGTATGCTGCTTCATCACTGGCGAGCCATCGCACGACCCCCGCCACCTCATCGCTCGAGGCATATCGGCCCAGCGGAATGCCGCCGAGTATCTCTTCGCGCCGCTTCTCCGGGAGCTCGTCGGTCATATCCGACTGCACGAAACCTGGAGCGACGACGTTGGCCGTAATAGACCGGCTGCCGAGTTCGCGGGCGATCGAGCGAGCCATACCGACCAAGCCCGCCTTGCTCGCCGCATAGTTCACCTGACCGGCCGATCCGAGAAGGCCGACCACACTCGAGATGAAGATGATCCGGCCTTTGCGCGCCCGCAGCATGGCCTTGGAGGCACGCTTCGCGACCCGGTAGGCACCGGTCAGATTGGTGTCGACGACGTCGGTGAAGTCCTGTTCGCCCATCCGCAGCAGCAGCATGTCGCGCGTGATGCCTGCGTTGGCAACCAGTACCTCGACCGGGCCCTGGGCGGCTTCCACCGTGTCGAACGCCTCATCGACAGAGGCCCCGTCCGTCACGTCGCAGCGCACTCCGGTCAGGCCCTCGGGAGGCTCCCCTGACCGATGGGTGATGGTGACAGCGTCGCCGTTCTCGGCGAAGGCACGGGCGATGGCGAGGCCGATTCCCCGGTTGCCACCGGTGACCAGTACAGACCGACTCACGTTTGGCGCTCCTCTCACATCCAGACGCGCCGACGCTACCTGATGGCACCCGTGGGTCCACGTGGGTGGGCGGGCCGACGCGTGCCGGCCCGCCCGAGAACGGGTCATCGGCCGAGGCCGCTCACCGCCTTCACATCAGGACTTTTCGGGTCAGGAATCCTCGAGGCGGAAGCCCACCTTCATACCAACCTGGATGTGTTCGACCTCGCCATCGACGAGTTGACCACGAATCTCCGTGACCTCGAACCAATCCAGATGACGCAACGTCTGTGAAGCTCGCTCGATCCCGTTGCGAATCGCGTGGTCGATTCCCTCCGGAGAGGTTCCGACGATCTCGGTGACCCGGTAGGTCCGGTTCATGTCCGTCCTCCTCATGCTCGCACGGCGGACCAATAGTGGCCCTACGGTGATTCTCCTCCTACCGTGGCAGGTGTGAACCGGATTCACCGAACCCACGGCCGTCGTGACGAGCCAGTGCAATCCGTCACCACGGCAGCGCAGGGACGCAGCCACGACCTGCGCTCCCGGCGGAACCGCTACCTGTGGATGATGGGGATCCGGATCGCCTGCCTGCCACTGGCAGTGATCACCACCGGCTGGGTGCGTTGGTTCTTCATCGCCGGCGCAGTGGTCCTGCCGTATATCGCCGTCGTCATCGCCAATGCCGCGAGCCGGCCGGCTCCTGGGATCATCCAGGAGGTAACGCCTCCGCAACGTGCTCAATTACCAGCAACGACGCCGAACCGAAAACTAAATGATCAAAAACACCGCAGTTAGCTCTTCCGGTGGGCTCCGTTCACGTGTAATACTCCCCACGCGCACGTTCCGCATTCCCCCGTCGGTGCGCTGCGTAGCGACGACGTCGGGCGGCTTCCCCCGTGGCTGCCCGGCGTCGCCGCCTTCTCGGGGTTTTCTCGGGTGGCGGTCGGCGAAGAAATCCCATCCTTGCCCGCGGCTCGCTCGTTCCTCGCTCGCTGATGCCCACCGCACCATGGATGGGACTTCTGCCCCAAGCTCCTCGTCCCCGCTCGGCGGCGATGGCGGCTTCTAACTATTACTTGCTCGTCCTCGCTGGCGCTCGTCCTCACCGATGCCCGCCACACCCCGGATGGGACCGCTCCCCCCAACCCCCGCTCCCCCCAACCCCCGCTCCCCCGCCTTCACCCTCACCTTTCTCGGTGATCGTCAGTGGGTTGTGGTCGCGGAACCGCCACCCCAAACCACGGACCATCACCGCGTCCCGACCACCAC